>BPHB01000007.1 GCA_026003335.1 Chitinophagales bacterium
TTTTTTTGCTGGGCTGACCCCAGCGGCAACAGCGGTGGCAGAGGCATGATAACATTTCTGCATCGAAAAGGTTTGAAAGTATTACCTGCGAATACTTATCCCGGAAGCATAAAGTATGGAATAGCGTTGATGAAAGCTCACAGACTTAACATTGTTCGCAACCCGCATGCAGAAAAAGAATACACAGGCTATATTTACCGTGAAATCAATGGAATAAGAACTGATGAACCGATTGATGACAATAACCACTTTTGGGATGCTGCACGTATGGCTATCATGTCGCAGTTACCCAGAAACTAACTACCTTTACCAAAAAAACGATGCAGTGGAATAATCTTTTTTCATGGCTGAAGCCGCGAAAATTTGATAAGACAACCTACTTTTATCCGGTCAAAGCCTCTACCTTCAACAAGATAGACCATGCGGCTGCCTACCTAAGTATTCCGGAAATACACATTGTAATCAACATCAAAGCGCGGGCGTTCAGCAATGCAAGGTTTTCCGGTGACGCTCAAACGCTAAAGCTATTGCAAGAACCAAACTGGTTACAGAGCGGCAAAGAGTTTTTGCTTTACACAAAAATAATGCGTGAAGTGTATGGCAATGAATACATTTTCGTCTTAAGGCCGTTCGGGATGAACACGCCAAGAGCATTATATTCACTCATGCCTTTATATGTAAAGGCGAAAATTAAACAAGATGCGCCATATTTCTTCACAACTGAGCCTGAGGTAGAGTATAAGTATGATGACAACAAGCACAAATTGGTTCTTAACCAAGCCGATGTGATACACTTCACATCAAACCGTTTCCAAATCGGCAATGAAATTGCAGGCAACAGCACGCTCGATGCGCTCACACCGGTAATCAACAACATCATTAATGCCTACGAGGCGCGAGGCGTATTGTTGCGTTATCGTGGCGCGCTCGGCATCTTATCGAACGAAACAAAAGACGGTGTTGGCAATCCGTACGTAATGGATGAGAAGGAGAAGCAGCGTATTCAACAGGAATATTCCAACTACGGCCTGCGCTCGGACCAATACCAAATCATAATAACAAACCAAAGTGTAAAGTGGCAACAGATGACCGTTGACCCGGATAAGCTGGGAATATTTGAAGAGATACGCGAGTCGTACAATAAGATACTCGATGCCTTTGGCGTACCTCCCGACCTTGTCACACGACAGCAGGGCAGCACTTACGAAAACCAGCGGCAAGCTGAATTAGGTTTTTACGTCCGGACAATTATTCCGGAAATGTCAGAATGGATTGCCGGCATCAACTCTGCGCTCGGCAGCAACATCACGGCCGAATACACTCACTTGCCGATATTCAACGACAACATCAAGACACGCAACGAGAACCTGATTGCGCGCGTTAATGCCCTGAGCAGAATGCTTGCTGATGGTGTGATTGATAAAAATGTATATCTTCGCGAAGTAGAAGAATTTTTAACATCATGAAAAAGATTAAAAAATTACGCAAACTCGTACAGAAAAAAAATGGAAAATACGTTAAGAAATCTGTTCCCAAAAAATATCAAGACGCGTGAACAACGCCTTGAGTGGCTGGTTGAAAACAAGCATCAGGTAATTGACCAGAAGAAGGCCTGTATAAAACACGCAGACCCTTTCTATCACACTGTGTCCTTTGTTGGCGAAGAAACGGCTAACAAGGCACTGAAAGAAGCCAACCAGATAAAGGTTCGTGTTGTTGCCAACACCACAAACTATTTCGACAGCTACGCTGATGTACATATTCCGCAACTGTGGAATAAGTCGCTGAAAGAAAACAGGCAGCATTATTTGGTTCGGGAACACAACTTCAGCTTTGACGGTGTCATTTCAGATGATGTATCTGTATTCGTAAAGTGGATACCGTGGCGGGAACTTGGCGCACCATACAACGGCAGCACCCAAGCTCTCATCTATGATGCGGTCATTAACAAAGACAACTCGGCTGGAATGTTCGACAAGTATGTTCAGAACAAGGTAAGAAACCACAGCGTGGGGATGCGCTACGTAAAAGTACTCTTGGCAGTTAACGACCCCAACTATGAGGAATACGAGAACTGGGAAAAGTATGCGCCTGATGTCGTGAATATCGAGGAAGCGGAACAGCAAGGCTACTTTTTCGCTGTTCTCGAAGCAAAAAATATTGAAGCAAGTGCGGTGCTATTGGGTGCAAACCCGATAACACCCGTTTTGAATATTGAAGAGAAACAAGAGAAGCCGGTGGCGACCACTTCTCATCAGAAGTCGATGATAATCACTCCTGATATTGTACGTGAATTTTATAACCCAAAACTTTAAAACAAAAACATGGAAAACTTGAAAGAAATACTCGAGGTTATCGCCGAGAAAAACGGTGCAGCCATCCGCGAGGCTGTGGATAATCTCAGCAAAGGTCTTGTAAAAAAAGACGAGTTCGCGGGATTGCTCAAAGAAGCCGGCATTGACAAAGAGACCATCAACAATCTTACCGAAGCTGTTGAGAAGCAAGGATTGAAGCTGAAGGAAATCACCAGTCGTGTTAATTCAACTGAAAGCCTCGGCAATTTAATTCAGAAACACGCTGAGGACTTCAAAAAAGTGTCGCGGGAAGGACGTGGCAGCGTTCGCATGGCCTTCAAAGCCAATGCGACTAATGCCTCAATAGCCAACAGTGCGCTTGGTTTCCGTTTGCCGGATATTGGTCAACTGCCGACTATTCCCAGCCGTATCATGCCGCTGTTCACGAGAGGCCAGGTCGGTGAGAATAACAACGGTGTTATTCGTTACATTGACCAGGCGACCGCTACCCGTAACGCAGCACCGACCGCAGAGGCTGGTGCAAAACCTGAGGCCGCTGTTACTTGGGAAGACCGTGTAGCAAAAATCGAAACTATTGCTAACTGGTTACCGGTTTCACGGCAGTTGCTTGACGATGTCGTTTTGATGCAAAGCGAAATCGAAAACTTTTTGCGTACCAATGTAAGCCTGGCTGTTGACCAGCAGTTGCTCGTTGGTAACGGCACTTCGCCCAATCTTCGCGGTGTTTACACCGCTGCACCAGCACTTGTTACCTCGGGTTATGCGACTATTGCCGGCGCCAATCTTTACGACCTGCTCGCTGTTGCGTACACGGACATAACACAGAATACAGGCTATCAACCCAATGTTGTTGTGATGAACCCTGTTGACGTGCTTCGTTACAAAGTAGCAAAGGGCAGCGATAACCACTATGTGGTGCCTCCGTTCGTTACCCAAAACGGACAAGTCATCAGCGGCATGACTGTAATCGAAAGCGGTCATATTGCAGCCAACACTCTTGTTCTCGGTGACTTCAGGTTCGGCACCCTGTATGACACTGGTGATGTTACCGTTGAGATTGGTTGGATTAACGACCAGTTCGTTCGTAACATGCTCACCATGTTGGCTGAAATCAGACTTTGCCTGTTGATACGTGATGTTAACCTGCCTGCATTCAGGAAGGTAACCGACATCAGTGCAGCAATAACCGACCTTGCTACACCGTAATGTTGTTGGTCAGCGTCAATGATTTTGTCTTCCCCTACAGCATCCCGAATGCTGACAGGATAGGAGCACTCAACGACTTGATGATTGTCAAGCAGGATGAAGTGCTAAACAAAATCTTTGGCGTTGACTTCACACAAGCGTTCTATACGGGTCTGCAAGCACCTTCGCCCGAACAAAGGTGGTTAGACTTGCGGGACGGGAAGACGTTTACATTGTATTCGAAAACCGTTGTTTATCCAGGAATAAAATCGGTCATCGTTCCCTATGTTTTTGCAAAATATGTGCGCGAGATGACCGCTAATTTCACAGGCATCGGCACGGTGAGGCCTGATGCTGAGAATGCAACCGTCATCAGCGCAGCACATGTTGAAGTGAAAGCATACAACGAGGCTGTTGATGCTTCTCGCATCGTGCAGGACTATGTTGTGAGCGATGGCCGATATTCAGGATATGACATTTGTCCTCTTTGTTACATGAATGTCTTTGGGTTATGACGCCGCTGGTTGAGAAGTTTGAGCAAGTTGTTGCGCGCATGCGCGGCAGTAACCAATTCCCGTATTACATGTATGGTCACCGTCTTGAGATAGCCAACAGGCTACTTGAGAAAGACCAGGATAAGGTGCAGAAGTATCAGAAATACCCGCTGGTTGCGTTGCGGCAAGACTTTGAAGAACAACACAGTAACGGTATTGTTACTTATGTTCTCAACCTTGCAATACTTGAATACACGGATAAGAATTACACTGCTGAACAGCGGTATGAAAATGTTTTCAAACCAATTCTTTATCCGCTGTACGAAGGTCTGATTATCGCAATGCGGCAATCTGGTTTTTTCTGGCCCGGATTCATGGGCATTCCACCGCATACGAAAATTGACAGGCCTTACTGGGGCGTGCAGTTTTCGGAAAAGAATGCGAGGAATATATTCAACGACCCGTTAGATGCAATTGAAATTGTTAATTTAAAAGTAAACTTAAAATCATGTTAAAATGAGCTGTGAAATAAGAAAAATCCCACTGGGTGTTGGCAACTGCATAGAAATGCCATCGCTACTTTCTTCAATGATTGTTACGCCTGACAACTTCAGCGTAACTGAAGCCAATCTAAACAGTAAAACTTTCTGGCAAAATGCTGTTAAGGCTGACCCTTCTGCAAGGATTCATGTATGGCCTTACTTCGACATGTTCGAGAACATTTCTGAGGAGGCCGTGTATGAAGATACACCGTTGAGTTATCAGGCTGTACGTGACGGCAACTACCGTTTTCGATTCAGCATCGCTCAGGGGCTGTGCCTGCACAAAGCGATGTTTACGCATCGCGCAAAAAGCGGTCGTGTATTCCTTGTCGATGTCGATGGTCAGGTAATCTGCACCAAAGGCAGTGATGGATTGTATCGTGGATTGAGCATTCAGTTGCTTAACACCGAGAAGCTTCAATTCAATGACGGTTCCGTAACGACCAAATCACCTATTGTTCTTGCGCTTCGCAATAACAAAGAGCTTGACCGCGATGGCTACATCTTCACGAGTTCGTGGTTCTATGAACTCGTTCGCCTGAAGGACGTAACGATTGAAGTTGTTAGCGTATCCGCATCAAGCATCGTTGTGGATGTGTACGTCACTTGTGATAAAACCGCTGTCAACGGATTGGTTGCAGCTGACTTTATCTTACTTGACTCAGGAGGAAGCGCGCAGACGTTCTCATTGAGTGCTGGCCCTAACGGCAGGTACACCTTATCGGGCACTTTCGTTGACGGTACGCTGACATTGAAACCACCCGCAACGTTGAGTATTGATGCGTATGAACATGGTGCACCGATAACAATTGATGTGCCTTAAGAAGAAACAGGACAGTGGCGGCATACTTTTTCATATTCTTCATAGGGTTTGTAGTGAGCTGGCTCTTCCTGCATGCTGCCCTGTCCTTTTTTTTTCACTTTAATCTTCTGCATAGCTTTATCGTCACGGTATTATTAACCTTATTTAACTTTGTCATCTTTTATTGGCTTGATGGAGCGTCTGCGAAAGATGGACATGGACGCATTAACACTTGAGGCAGTTGAATTAAGCGAACCGGATGCGGTGCAATACAACAACGAACAACTGCTTGACGGTGAAACCAGCAGGGGAGAGAAACTACCGGATTACTCACCGGTAAGTGTTTTTGTGTACGACAAGCGTCCTGGCCCTTGGCAGTTGAAAGATACGGGCGCATTTCACAACAGTTTTTTTTTGGAAACCAGTCGTTGGCCCGTATTATTTGACGCAAAGGATGAAAAAAAGCCGTTGATATTCGAAAAGCTTTCAGAAAAAGGCTATGTTCCTGAAGAAATTTTTGGCCTCAACGAAAAAAATGTTGACAGGCTCGGTCGCATCGCTATACAACATCTGCGCAGAAAGGTTAGGGAATTATTACGATTATGATACCATTACCCTCAAACGCTTCCTGGCTATCCACAAAACAAAGAAGCTTCGCCTGCTGTTGCGCAGGGGTATATACATCAAAAACATTGCGATAAAGAAGTGGGAGGCATTAATACACGAAAACGAACGGCAAAGTAAAACAAACAAAATATCAAATTACAAAGTATCGCTGAAAAGATTCATCATCACGACGAGCAATTATATTGCGGTGAAAGCTGCGCTGCTGGCACTTTGCCTCAAAGTCGATAAAGAATTGCTTGAATATGTCAGGAACGCGGGATACAACATAGACACTTCGAGTTCATCAGCTTACAATCAGAGTTTATCCAATGCGTTACAGCAAGTAGAAAATCTTGCAAGCCTTGCGACATCTTTAAAAAATGAGACGCATCAACTGGTGAGTGATAAAACCACGCCTAATCATGCAGAATACATTGCCGCGCTGAGCATATCGCTCGGCTTTCCACTGAAAGATGATATCCTGCTTTCGGAATTTAATGCCTATCTTAGTGCAGTAAAAGAAATGAAAAAAAATGAGCGTGCTCAAACGACAAGACTTGTTCAGCGATGACCTCATTCAGGCACCGCTTATCCTTGCTGACAATATGCAGCGCGTAGTTGACACTGCGAAACATATTGTTGAACAGATGCAGGTTTTGAACCAACAAAGTAAGTCAGCGAAATCAATATCTGAGGTCGCAGATGCCACCAAATCATTGACAGATGCTGAGAAGGAATTGCAAAATATACAGGCGCAGATTCAGAAAGCGCAAGCGAGGTTATCGGATGAATATGTAAGACAGGCAGACGAATTGGCGCGGGTGAAGGAAGAACAAAAACGGATGACGGATGAAGCGAAACTGAACCGCCAGATTGCCGAACAGCAAGAGGGTTCGATAAAAAAACTTGAACTACAATTGAAGAAAAACCGCTTGGAATATGAGCGGATGAGCAAAGAACAACGCGAGAATACAGAAGAAGGCCGGCAGTTGCTTAAAATAATACAAGAACAAGACAAGGAATACAAAGAATTAAAACAATCTATCGGTCAAGCTCAAGCCAACGTTGGCAATTACAAGCAAGCCATTCTGGATGCACTCGGCCCTCTTGGTGGTTTTACTGGTGGCTTGGGCAATCTTGGCAGTGGCCTGGGCAATGCAACAAAGGGCATTGGATTGTTTTCCGCAGGACTCAAATCAATCCCGATTTTCGCGATAATCAGCGCAATAACTTCATTAGTCTCATATTTCACAAAAACAGAAGATGGTGCAATGAAGTTAAAAGTAATCACAAGCGCACTGGCAACTGTTTTTGATACTCTTGTTGACTACCTAATTGCTGCAGGTCGTGCATTAAGTAATCTTACGTTGGATAACGTAAAGCAGGGGTTTCAGGATTTAGGCAATTCAATAAGGGATTTTGTTTTATCCCGAATTGAAATGTTGCTGTCCGGATTGAAAGGTATAGGCACGGCATTTCAGTTGTTGTTTAAGGGTGAATTTAAGCAAGCTGCAAAAGAGGCTGGTACAGCATTTCTCAATATTGCACGAAGCACAACTCCGATAGGTATTGCTGTTGACCTTACGGTTTCAGCCGTGAAAGAACTCGGCGAGGTTGCAAAGGATGTTTATAATGACATCAGCGACAGGGTGCAGCGCAGCATACAGGTAGCGAAAGATGAAAATGCTCTTTTGTTGCGTAAACGCCAGTTTTTGATTGACGAAGCGAAATTAAATCGCGAAATAAACGAAAACCGGACAGAGGCTTCGGACCAGACGAAAACAGATGAAGAACGACTTCAGGCATTATTAAAGGCTGAAGCTGCTGTGAACGCTTTGTTTGATAAGCGAATAGCGTTGAAGCGTGAAGAGAACAGGCTCGCACAAATACGCGATGATTTAGCTGAGAACGACATAGCAGCCAATGATGCTGCTGCACAACGAGAGGCGGAATTAATACAATTGGAAGCAGACCGTGCAGCACAACAAAAAGAGTTGCAGTCTCAAATATCTGGTTTGCGAAAAAAAATTGCAGAGGAAGAACGCAAAGAAGAAATTGCAAGGATAAAAGCGGTCAACGAAACTGCGCTTCGTGAGCTGCAAGACCGGGTGGACAAGGAGGTTGAATTGATACAGCAAGCCGCCATCCGTGGTGAGATATCAAAGGCTGAGGCGCAAAAACGAATTAATGAAGTAATCAAGCGCAATGCGGATGACCTTATAACTTCGCAGATTGAAGGCCTACAAAAATTACTCGAATTTGATAAACTGACCGCTGATGAGCGAGCTGATATTGAGAAGCAATTAGCTGAATTAAAGAAGAAATATAATCAGGCTGTTTTTGACCAGATTGAAGAACAAACTGAGGAGACCAAGTTCAACTTGATTGATTTTCTGGAAAAAACTAAAGAAACGGTAGAGCAGTTTGTTGGTGCATTCGTTGAGCTATTCCTATCAGCGAGCAATCGTCGTATTGCTGCACTTGATGCAGAGATTGCCAAGATTGATGAGAATGCGAAGCGTGAACTATTGCTTGCCGGTGATAACGAAGAGGCAAAGCGAATCATCGAGCAAAGAGCCGAAGAACGCAGGCAGAAGTTGGAGGAGAAGCGGAAGAAAGAGCGTCAACAACAGGCACGACTTGAAAAGATTGCCGCAATCATAAATGCAACCATCAATACTGCACTTGCTGTTACGAAAGCACTTGCGACGAGCATACCATACGCGCTTGCTGTCGCTGCACTCGGTGCCGCGCAGATTGCAACAATTGTCCGGCAACCGATACCTCAATTTTTTGAAGGTACGAAATCAGCACCCGGAGGACTTGCCATTGTTGGAGAAAAAGGCATTGAGTTGGTGAGGGAAAGAAGCGGAAAAACCTGGTTGACCCCTGCATCGGCAACACTGATGAATATTCCGCGTGGCGCTGAGGTGATACCGAATGATGAGACGATGGCTATGCTTGCAACGATAAATCGGCCATTAGATTATTACCCCGGCAACAATCTTGAGAGCACGATACTGAAAGCCAACCGTGAACTCATTTCGGCTATCTTTGCAACGAAGCCGGATTTGACTAAACACGGCAGCATACTGTACGAGGTTATCACAAGTGCAAATGGTAACAGGCAGTTAAAGCGTAAATCTTTGTTCGGATGAAACTATCTAAATTAAATCCGGTAAGGTTTTTCGTAAATGGCAAGCAGGTGCCAGAGCACATAAAAGATGGCAGCTATGCGCAACCGTTTAAAAACACCGATATTATACAAGTGCAGCTTGCCGATGAAGATATTCGCGGTTATTTTCTTGAAATTGTAAAAAATGGAATAGTCATTCAGCAGCTTCCGTTCACAAGGTATCCTTATGGCAATATATATGTTTATCACGTTGGCTTTCAACCCATAACGTACGGCTTGACCGGCATATTCAATTTGCGAATAGTTACCGAAGATTTTACACTTAATGGACTGCTTCAAGATTCAGACGATATATCCGGTCAACTTTCAACTACAGTTCAGAATTTTTCGATAACAGGCAGCATTACGGAAAACGATGATATCACAGGGAACATTACCGTGCCACAGTACAGTGAAGGAATATTTGGTTTATCGCCTTCTCCATGCCTTTATCTATACACATTATATTGGCAATACAATACGGCTTGGGGAACTGGTGTTACAATGTACACAAACCCTGAGCTGACGAATATATTATCATCCGATTTTACGACGATAACAAAAGCGGATATTGGAGAAATCTACAATATCTCAAACGGTGTTGTCGGCACAACCACTGGTAGTTTCTGTTAACTATGAAAACTATTCAAGCACAATCCGCCTGCATTGAAATAATCGAACATGACCGAACCGTACTGCTTCGGTACACGAATAAGAATGATTATGCCGGCATGGCTTTTAGCATTATACCAAGACCAATCTTTGAGCTTCGATTCGAGGCATTATTCTTTCACGAACGCGTTACCGAAGAACAAGAGTCGGAGAGCATCACAACCGGGGAGACGGTAAAAGTGAGCAGTGCTGCAAAAACCCAACGCCTACTTCAGGTGGAGCCAATACCGAAAGAAATCATGGAAACTCTTAAATTAGCACTCAATTGCAATTACGTGGAGATAGACGGGGGAAGATTCGTAAAAGAAGAAAATATGGATAACCGCATAATGAATAATCTTTTTGAATTACAGACCGCAGAGGTCTGGCTGACATTTATGTCGGAAGGATACTTTAATAACGTTTACGGAATTATTTAGACGCTAAAAAAATGGCAAAAAGAAAGAACACCACGCTGCGCAATGAGCAAGCTAATCATCTTGGGAGCCAATTCAATGGCGGCAAGCTCAGGATATACACTGGCGCGCAACCGGCAAGTCCCAATGATGCTGCTTCTGGCACCATGTTAGTTGAAATATCAATACCAAGCCCTGCTTTTGGCACGGCTTCGAATGGTTCTGTATCAAAAATAGGTACATGGTCGGGAACCGCTGTGGCAACCGGTGTTGCCGGCTGGGCAAGAATGCTTAGCTCGGATTTAACGAAGAATTACGACTTCACCGTAGCTACATCCGGAGGTGACCTGACGATTGACGATGCTAACATAACAACTGGTGGTATTGTCAACGTAACGAGTTTAACCTTAACCATCGGTGGAACTTGAGGTATATTTTGACGGCAATTTGGTTTCACACCCGCTCGGGTGGCAAGGCTTAAACCTTACACTTGAGCGGCATAAGGATTACCACGGCATCATTGAATATGTCGACAGTGAGTTTATATGGATTGGCAGCGCAGCCGATTATATTCTGAATGAATTTAATACCAATGGCTTTGCCGCAATCATTAATGTAGATGTAGTTCTGAAAATTAACGGTGTTCAAAACACAATCTATTCGGGCATACTTGACATTAAGCTGTTAGAAATTATCCACATCACACAACCGTTGAAGATTAAGTGCCCGGTTATTGCAAACAGCACGTGGAGTAAGCTAATAGCAAACAAAGATACGAAAGTAAACCTGCTCGCAAATAGAACATTGTCTGGGACTACCGTACCGACATTAAGCACAACCGTAACACTCTCAGGTCAAACAATCGTTCACAAATTCAAGTTAAGTCAAAAGCTTACTGGTACGAATAATGATAGTCTGATAAATAATCCGATGTACCTGATGCATTATTTCACGCCTGAAATATCAAACGTAGATAATGTTGAAGATTACGGTACACAAATCAGCACGGAAAATCCGTTGGAAACGAGGAAATACTTTTTGAAGGCGAAATACAGTGGTAAATATACATTCAACTATCGCAGTGCCGTTTCGATTGCCACAAACTTCAACTTTCAGGTCACTTGGTATTACGCAGTAAATGATAATGCTGTACAGATTGGTTCTGGTAATGGCGTAACTATTCTTTCGGAAATAGTGCTTGAAAAGACCTTTGACTATTTTTTTTCAGTAAATCTAAATGAGGGCGATGAGGTCTATTTCTACGGTGTATTACAAAGAACATCCGGAACAAACAGTACGATATATCGGTACAATTCGCATATAATCATTCCACCTAACATATATCTGCCAGATGGATTAACAGTGTATAGTAGTATAGACATTGATGTTGAGACCGTGTTTAATGACACCACAGCAACCGGGATATTGTACGACAATGCCATAAAAAAAGCAATCCAAATTGCGACGGATTCAACGGCAACGGTACAGTTACCGATAAAAATATTCCTTACAAATGGTAAACTTATCAGACAGCTTAATGCTATCATCAATGCTACTTTCCATGAGTTGGTGATGAACTATTCTTCCATATCGCCTATCGGCGTTGATGATAACAATGGCAATATCTCTGTTTTAGATGCAAGCAACTTTTACAAAAACGAACAAGGTGTACGGTTAGATATAACCGACAGTTACGTTATCAAACCTGATATAAAACAGTTAGTACGAAGTGTAGAGGTAGGATATACAAAGTACGAAAGTGAGAGTGCGTACGGTGTTAATGACACGCACGCTTCGCAGACCTGGGTAAACGAACTTTCTTTCGGTGAAGAACGCAAGATGTTATGCTCTTATATTGCCAGCGCAATCAGCATTGAACAAACGAGAAGAATGGGTGTTAATGGCGATAAAGACTGGAGATTGGATGAAGATAACTTCGTAATTGTTCTGAAAAGTGATAATACGCCTGAGAAAACATCAGAATCAGGCATACCCTCGTTCCCATTACTTGACGACCATTACAATAGTCGTATCGTTCCGGGTGAGAACATTAAGCGTGTTGCTGATTTGCTTTCAACTCAGAAATTAACTTTTAAATTGATTTCATATAAAGGCGCGAAACGTCTTTTTGAGAATGATTATACTGCTAATGCTTTCCTGACATGTAATCTGATAGAAGTAGAAATCCCAATGGATTTTGACACCTATCTGCAGATAAAACAAGACAGATACAAAAAAATAATATTGAATACAGGCGGCGACAATATTCCGATATATCTTGAGCGTCTTGAATATGGTATATTTGCAGGTAAGGCTAAGATAATTGGTTATCTTGCTGTTCGGGACGATTATGGATTTTCGTTAGGCTTTACAACCGGATTTGACGCATGATACTGAATAAGTTTTCGTTTTTGAACAAATATGCCGCACTGCTTGGGTTGTTCAAAGACAACACGCAGAGGGAGATAACAGAGGCGACGATGCGTGAGTTTGCGCAGGATGCGGGGGACAGCGTTATGTTTTTGACTGACCACGCATACGAAAGTTTTTTTGCTGTTGCGAGCGGCACAAACAATTATGTAGCAACACCATTCCCGGTTATAGGCGGATACACCATCAAGCAGCGTTTTTATATAAGGTTCACGAACGCAAATACAGGTGCATGCACTATTGATTTAGGTTATGGCCCGCTGGCAATAAAAAAATCAGGCTCACAGGATTTAAGTTCAGGCGACATCAGTGCCGGCCAGATATTGATATTGGTTTATGATGGCAGCAATTTCCAACTTATTGGCGGCAGCGGCAGTACGATTTCCAACTCATTAAACAGTGGCTTGATTACCATCGAACTATATAACGGGGGTCAGGATTTAACAACAGGCATAAAAGATGTGCCTGTAAAACTTCCGTATTCCGGAGTGGTTACTGGCTGGGAAATAATGGCATATAACAGCAGCAATGTACTGACATCAGCCAGTTGTGTAGTGGATATATTGAGCGACACTTTCGCCAATCTTCCTCTTTCAGGTTCCGATAGTATTGCTGGCACAGAAAAGCCTTCTCTTTCAAGCCAGAGCACCAACAGTGACTATTCAATTACTACATGGGGGAACTTAGTTGAAGGAAACTATATCCAAGCCGAAATAGAGAGCGTGAGCGCTGGTGTAGCACGTATTGTAATATGTATAACCGTTGACAGAACGAGCTGATTATGGCAACAAGAGTAAAGACAGTACAATTTGGTTTTCCGGTGTTACCTACATTGGCCAATGACACGTTAACCAATTTGCCGCAAATAACTGTTTACATTCCCGAAACAGTGGTGGCTTTTCGTTCTGTTTGGGTGGAAATAACAGCGGATGATATAATCACTGCTCTGGGCGGTTCGTTAACAACAAAAACAGTTAATCTTCGGCTGAATACACTTTCATATCAAAGCACCACAAATGGGAATACCCTGACACACAGCGGTGAAAACATGAGTTGGTTCACAGCCCGTGATTTTACATCTTATTTTAGCACAAACTGGACTGGTACATCAATGACTTGTGATGTCCAGGTGCAGATAAGACAAAGTACTGGATCAACTTTAGGATGGAACAATGTGTGCGCTGTTTTGTACATTACATACGAGTATGATGATACAGCCACCACACAGATAAAAACTGTAGAAATTCCTTTGGACGGACCGAAAACATCGCTGCCGACAGTCAAAACTTCGTATGATACTATTCCAGCTCTTGATACCTATTTGCCAGAAAATTCCAAAACCTACAGAAATATATTCATAGTGGTGGAACATAACACAAACACTGCTGACACCACCGACCATACTATTAGTTTGGAACTTTCATCGCTTGGTGTTCACACAACACAAATTTATGAGGCTGCTTTGGCGACAGCGAGAAAGTCCACCTATATCTGGAATATAACATCGTATATAACCACAAACACATCACACACTTTCAATATATGGGCTTCTGTTGCCAACAAGTCCCATTGTCCACAAGTTAAACTTGTTGTTACGTATGAATACAACGCTGGTACTTCCACTACTATAATGAACTCGGTGCGAATAACCGCACCTTATATAGGTACCTATCCTAATGGTGGAACATATTACAATGTTGTTTACAACAACCTGAATATCCAGGAGGAAAATCCTTTAATGAGTCGTCTTGCGTTTTACGGAAATATATATGGTGTAGGCGCAATAGGGTCTACAACAAGTGTCGGAATAGGCGCACTATCACCTGTAGATATCACCATCGCAAACTCAAATGTTATAGCTGGTTCTATGACATTTATGGTACGTGGCGACAGTGCATACACATTACAAAGAGGCTTTAATCAGTTTGTGTTTGGTATAACGACAAATACAGGTACTATATGTAGTGTGCACGGATATTGGATATTAAACTATACATCGTCGAAACACAGTAGCGGGGATGGTGTGCATAATAAAACAGTTTTATATCTGCTCGGTGGCACAGGGCCACTTGCTATTATTGCTTCATTTACAAACAGAAGTATTCCTATCCCGGAAACCAGTGCGTATTATCTTAATAACGTTTCTTTGCTTTTAACATGTGTTAATTCAGGCACCCATATTACTTCGTCTATTACTGTCGCTATAAGCAGGAATACATCAAATACCAATCCTGAGCCAGTTGCTTTTGCACCTTTTCTTGGAGATTCAGAAGTTGGCGCCAATGATTTTTATCTGGATTTCACGAGTAAATGCCGGCAATACCCACAGGAACCAGATACAGGTAAAATGATTATTACAGATAGTCTTAATTATTTCATTCTTCCTGCACAAGGTCTCTACTTCTTTGAAAAAACAGTTGTAGCTGTCACCTATCATTCAATAAGCTATACTGTTAACGGCTCTATTTCCGGAAGCAGCGGAGGAACAGTTGATATTCGGTTACATACTGTTGATTTCCAAACCCGCACTTTTGCACCAATAGGAACACGCTCTATCAATGCAGCCAACACCAGCAGAACTGGTGATGGGGCTTTTTCGTTGACATGGTATGACAATACCAATAATGTTTATATCACTGCTGTTGAAGGTTCAAACAGGGCACTTAGCCCTACACAATCGCCAACATCTTCTTTCAGTATAACTTTTGGCGGCGGAGGAGGACCAACAGCAATTATTGGCGGAAGGATAAATATAACATAAGCTATTATGGATAACGTTGTTGAGATAAAACTTTTCGGAATACAGCTTGAAGATGGTAATTTCAAGTTCAAAGGTCATATAACATTCGGCGAAAAGTTAAACGAAAGAGTAACGTTCCACATAGAGAGGGAGGGGGCGTTACATTTAATTAAAACTGTTATTGAAGCATGCGCACTAACACATTACAACGAAAGCATGTTAAATAACATGGAAAAGAAGGCCTTGGAATGTGCTGAAACTTTTTGTAATGTACGACTTAAACCAATTTGAAATAAAAATGAATTTTGAAGAATTTTGGTATATAATAAGCAGTGCGTTGGCATTTTTATTGTCTGCGATTATATGGCATTATATCCGCAAGAATGAAAAGACACTCGAAAATATAAACAACGTTTTGCAAGAACTTAAAATAATTACTAAGCTGCATGAGAAGGAGCTGAACAATCACGAAAAAAGAATATCTGATATAGAGGAGGTTTTGGAATGATAGAACTGAAAAGAAAATATCACGATGGTTATACATTAGGTACATTATACGTTAATGACGTAGAAGCTGCGAAAACCCTTGAATTACCGTGGAAAGAAAACAAGCGTGGCATTAGTTGCATCCCCGAAGGAAACTATCATGTTACGAAGGAGGCACCGATACCTCAACACGATGGCGACAAGAGAAAACCACGACCTTATTGGCATTTCCGGGTACACGATGTTCCCGGTCGCTCCGGAATATTAATCCATCGCATTACATTTGTGAAAGATTTGCGCGGCTGTATTGGCGTGGCAAGCAGATTATGGGATATTAACAGGGATGGTATCCCGGACGCCTTGGAAAGCGGCAAGAAATTACAATGGTTGGTTGATAATTTACCGGATAAATTTGAACTCAAAATAAGGAGCTTATGATTTGGTTATGGTTACTCTTCATCTATCTTGAGGCATTGCGTAACTTTTATATCATCGAAATTAAAAAAATGGTGCCTAATTACTTGGAGTCATTCATCATTAGGGGTATTGCCGCAATTGTTCACGGTGTTTTGTTGCACGTGCAAACGTGGGATGATTACAAATTCATATTTGTTTTTCAGATAAGCTCATTTTACCTAACCTTTGACTTCATTCTTAACTGGATGCGTGGCAAGGAAATGTTTTTTCTTGGCAAAAATAACGCAATAGACAGGTTTTTAAGGGAGAGGCCACTGTTGCATATTTTTGTAAAGACAGTTGCACTTGCACTTACAATCTTTAGTTTATTAAAATATTACAGCCATGTATAAAAAAACAATATTCTGGGAAAACATCAAACGTACGCTCGCTATCTTTACCGGCCCGGCTACGTATGCTATTCATGAGTTGAATGTCGCTGATACCTGGATGGTAGTGGCTGCCGTTCTATTTTTCCTTTCCGGAATTATATCTGTATGGATGACCGATATGGATAATGATGGCAACGTTGATATATTTCAATGACAGCGTACAATCTATACGATAGAGTATTCAGTATTTATATTCGACTGAAATATTGTGAACCCCCGAACCTGTACGCTAAATGTTTCACATGTGGTAAGCTGCATCACTTCACTCGTTTACAGAATGGCCATTATATCAGCAGAAGCGTAGCACCGCATCTGGTATTTGATAAGATGAATTGCCATCCGCAATGTGTAAGTTGCAATATCTTCAAAGAGGGCAACAAACAGGAATACAGGTTAAATCTGATTGAAACCTATGGCGAAGAAGCCGTCAAAAACTTAGAGCTTCGCGCAAAAATGCGTGGAGGTGGGTTTAACCGAATTGGATTAATCCATCAGGCAAAAGAATTGTGCGAAGAAATAAGCCGGATGGTTGGTAATTATAATAATGCCGGTGTGGTGGTTGACGCAATAGAGAGGTTGAAGCGTCAAATGGCTAATAAATAAAACAAAAAAGCCTCGGAAATGAGGCTTTGAATTTTGAATCCGCGTTAAAAACGCATTATAAAAGTTGCGCGATTGGTTTTTCCAGTGGCTGGAAAACGTCATTAATGATATTGCCAATCCACAAATTGCCGCTGAATACGCGGCCAGTTTCTCCTTCATGCCTTACCCTTTTAAATGCTTCGACAGCATCGTCAATATTCCGAAACTGGTAAGGCCAGGCACCAGCACAATTGCCGCGGAATACGTTAAAAACCTTGCCGTTGCCTAAATACTTTTGCCCAAAAACTGTTTCAGGCATTTTTTCACCTATTTCCTCTTTTACACTTTTCGGCAATTCGTTAACCGATGCGCTGAGGGGTTTTGTGCCTTTCCCGAAAAAAACCATTACGCTTTTTTCCGTGTAAGCAAGATGCTGAAATCCCTTTCCTGTTAATCTGATTGTTGTTTTCATGTTGTTTTTGGTTTTTATGTTAAACACGTACACTTACAGACAATACTTGGCCGCTGAAGAATTTTCTCTCGGCGAATTCGATAGCCTTTTTATTTAAAAAATCCTTAGGCGCAAGACCATTACGAACAACGGCCTTCGGCAGCCACATCATTGTTTCTGTTGAGATAGAGCGAACCAATGAGCTGACAAAACCACCTTTCGGTGCTACCTCAGCGCTTACCCTCACAGCTATTTTAATGGCCTTTTCGCGTTCTTCAACAATCACATTATCCGGGATGGTAATATAATTGGACTGAACCCACTCAGCCTTCTTTTCTTCGGGCGTTTTTGCGGTTTCTTCGGCCTTTAAACCGGCTGCGGTCAAACTGCCGTCATCGCGCATCCAGCGTTTCTGAATCCAAAATTCTTTACCCTCATTGTTTACAAGGAGGAGGGCTTTTGCGGTTTCTTTTTTAATCTGGTACATATTTTTTGCGTTTGAATTACGATTCAAATATATACCAATTATTTAGATAATGCAAATATTTTCTAATATTTTTTAGCGATTTTTGGCATGTTTTTTGACGAAAAATAGAATATCCTCAATTCGTCAAATTCCGGCCCGCCGCCGAATTTATTCGCGATAAGGTATCCCTTACGATAATTTACCGGCCTGTTATCACGCAAGGCCTTTAAATATTCCTTGGCTGTTTCGCGTTTTATGCCCAATGACTCAGCGTACGTTAGCGTTTTTTCTTCGAACGCACGGCCGCGAGGCGCATCATTGCCTTTTATGAAGGTTTTCACACCATGCTTTTTGAGAAAAGCAATGATAAAGCGCGAATAATTACCCTTGTTCAGATACACTTTATAATTTGATAGTTCACCGTATCTGCATTCGTAAATAAGATATAATGGACAGTCGATTTTTGCCATAAATCACAAAATCATAAGAATCAGTGCCACAAGAAAACCAGTTATCATTCCTTCTTTTCTTCCTTGCCATCGTGATTGTTTCCTTCGCTTATCGTTAATATTAACCATGCTTTGAATTGATATTTGTTGATTGTGTAGCATCAGAGAATCAATTTTTACCTGCTGCCGAAGATTTTCATTCATCCGCAATGTTATTGAAAGTAAACTGTCACACATATTTTTAGCGTACTCATAACTAACAAGCATGCTGTCACAAGTTCTGATGGCGTAAGCATCATTAATCAACCTGTCAAGTTGCCATTTTTTAACCGGTATTCGCCTTGTGCTATCTTGCGTATAGCACGTTAAGGATACTGTCATAAGCAGCATCACTGTTAATTGGCCTTTTCTTTCTACGTGTTTCATACCGCAATTTCAGTTTTTCAAGCTCTTTATTTGCATTGATATAAGCATTGCTTGTATTTTTGTAATGAATTGCAAGATAATCATATTCTTTTTCCAGGGAATCAATGGTGAGTAATAATTGCATTTGGCGCAATTCATATTCTTTTAACATTTTCCGGAACATCATTTCTCTGGCTTCCTGTTCTTTGTGATTGATGTAAATAATCACAGATAGAAGTACAAGTACGATATATGGTAGGTATTTCATGAATTAAATTTACAATTATCCCAAAAAATTACTTTGCCGAAAAAATCTTTTTTGAAAAATTCTTTCATCTCTTCCCAATTCTCAAACCCATCGTTAACGGCAATATTATTCAATTCGCGGGTCTGAAAGTTATAACCGTTTATCACAACCAAATCTTTTTTCGGTAATATCTTTATCGGTTCTATTCTCGAAACATATCCTGTTCCGAAACTAAATTAACAACCCATTTTACACCATCCTTTTTCAGGATAGCAAGCCGGTACCCTTTTTGGTTGTAATAATTAACCCAAGCCCAGATATTTTTTGTGGGTATTTGAGAGGCCTCAACGGGATATTTAAATGAATCCGGATGAGATTTACACGGTCTCCCTCTCTTTATATCATTCAGTTTCATACCATCCTTTTCTTTTTGGTTGTTAAGCTTTTCAGCCATTTCCGGAAATACCTCTTTGATTTTTCCGTGTATAATGGGGTTTCCCAAAACTGATTTTTTTGCCAAAAATCATCACGCATATACGGATGCATTGAAGAATGAATACTTGATTTTGTTGCCATAATTTTAATCTGCAAGTTCGAAAACTAACTTGTCGGAGTTTTTTATCATAAACTCATACATGTTTTCACGAATATACTCCTTTACATCTTCATCATTGTATTCTCTACATTTCTCTACACACTTTTCGTCACAATTCCAGGTAGTGGTGCTGTAAGAAACAGCATCTATTGCTTCCTGTTTCAAAATTCGATAACCTCCAGGATACACATACAAATGTGTGTTATATTCGTCTACCGTCACATTTCAGTATTTCATTTTCGAAAAACGTTTTTTCTTCTTCGTCAGTATGATCGAATATATATTCTACTTCGAATTCTATTGTCATTTTTATTTTCATTGTACGTAATTATTTTACTGGTTTACAATCTATACAAAATCTACCGCGTTTGGTATAATACAACACAGTCGGATGACACCCACATCTGTCGCAAACAAACTGGTTTGCGAAATCGATTTTGACAAGATTTTTGCTTCTTATTTCATAATCAATTAAAGCATCCAGTTCTCTTTCAAAAGTATTTGTTAATTCTTCTTTGTCTTTTTGAGGTGCCCACCAACGGCTCCATTTTTTAATAAATTCCTGTTTCATAATTTAATTGTTGAATTAGAGATTAATTGTTGTAAATTTCGTCTTCAGGCTGTCGTCCGTCAACTGACCAATTTATTGTTCCATGCTTTTCGCCAAATAAACCTATACATTTATCTCCAAACTTATTATAGTCAAGAGAGTATACTTGCTTTGGTTCAATAATATCTCTGTGTTTGTGCAGTACTTTTAAAATTTCCCCACCAGAACACGGCTGTAAATCACAGCTATAAGCCTCAATGCCTCGCTTTCTTAATTCTATTGTTATTGCCTGACTTTCCTCACATGCAATTAATACCTTCATAAATACCATTCGATGATATAATTTTCCGGACTAAAAAAGTTTGAGTTGTTGTTGGTTTTCAAAATTTCTTTTCAGCGTTTCTATCCTGTGCCGCATATCAATGATGTAACTATTGATATAGCGTACGGTTTCGTTTAGTCTTTCCGGTGTTCGGATAAGTTCATAGCCTGTACCGGAAGAAGCGATGCAATAACCTTCCTCAATCAATTCAACGATTAACCTTCGCATCGTTCTATCTTCAACGTCGAATTTCATTTTGAGCATTGCCAATAATTGCTTGCGTGTCAGTTTTTTCTTTGCAAGCAAGGCAATGATTTCATTTTTTATGGCTTTATTTGCATTCATATTACCCCTGATACAATTCATAATTTGGCAAAAACCCTGTTTGTTTTCTTATCTCCATATCATGCTCTATCCTGCCCAATATCTCGATGATAAGGGTCCGGTTAGCATCTGTATTCAGTTGGCTGAGAATTTTCAGCATATCGTTATAGGCCAACTGATAGCCAATGGAAAGACAAGTCATCTCGCTTTGTGTTAGTTTTTGCATTGTTTAAAAAAGTTTAGAAGTGTTGTGAATTTTTTTTCGTAATCTTTTTTTGTGTGTTCATTGAGCACTTTATTGCCGCTGTTATTATTACCATTAAGTGTTACATTGAACACTTCAGCAGCAATTTTTGTGAACTTTAAAACTTGCCCATCGAGCCATTCAACGTCACAATCCCGATATTCACCTGATTGCAACTTCGATAATATTTTATTGATTGGTTCAATCAGTAAAACGTCGATAACGAATTTGTCGATGACTTCTTTTCTTTGACCCATAACTATTGGATTTTTTTTACAACCGTAATAAAACCAAATATTCCTGCAAGAATTAACGCTGACAACGCAATAGTTATTTGCGCCTTTATGCTCAATTCATCAATAACCTGTGCTTTGCTTACCATTAAGGCAATAATTACAGGGGCAGCAATTGCGATGAACATGCTTATTAATAAGCATATTGTTATATCTCTTTTTATCTTTTCCATGATATTTCAAGTTGTTCTTGGTTTGCGTATGTAAGAAACTCATTAATTTCATCCCTTCTAATGATTAGCATGTCCCGGCTGGAGGTTGCCAAAAATCGCCATTTAAACTTCATGTAATGTTTGTAAGCAGTATTGCTGTCAGTAAACATCAGTAAAATATTTAAGGCTGCATCGGCGGGGCCAGAACCACCATACCCAAATTCCAACCCTGTTGGGCTATGCTTAACAACTGAATGGATTATGTTAGTTTTAATCATTCCATTTGGTAACCTCTCCATGAATACATCCCCACCATCGTATGGAATGTACAGAGTGTTGTTGGATTTGATTAACGATTGTGCAGCTTCTTTGGCTGCACAAATTTTTCCGATTCCTTTCGACCGCCAAGGCTCCCGCTTCAGCGGACGGTTACATTTCCTGCATTTCATAATTAATTTACTATTTTTTGTTGAACCTTGAACATTTGATTCTAAATATATGAACATAGGCTTTTGCAGCCTATGATATAGCCGTTTTCATCACGGATACTATCCCCTGGACTCACAACATCTTCCCGCATAGCAGCTTGTGCTACTATTGAGGATGTTACATATATGGTACCTTCTTCCTTTTCAGGAAGATTAGATACCTCCGAGAATTTTTTTCTTACAATGGGAATTTCGGCCCCATCATAAGAAACAACCCCTATATTATGAGTTATTTCTTTGCATCTTGCCACCTCTCCCGATGGCAAGAGGTCAATTATTTTTCCCCCTGAAAAAATTCTCAGAGGGTGCGGGGTAAGATTTATTATTTTAACATTCATAATTTTGTTGTTATTACAGTACAAATATAACACAATATTTTAAACTATCCAAATATTTTTGTAAATTTTTTTGATGTTTTTTTGGGATATTTTAGCGAGTTATCTCGGCATAATACGACCTGCACTTCTCCACACGCTCTTTTATGGCTGCAACCTCCTGCTCATCATATTCAACAGGCCAAATGGTAATCCGGAAACTTTCTGGAATATCTTCGAAGCGCATATTTTTCTCCAACTCAGCGGCAGCTTTTTTGTAGATCTCATCCTCATCACTGATAGCTCCAATCTTCCACATCAGCTTTCGCTTTTCGTCGTTGATAAGAATTTCAGGGGTGTCAACAAGGCAGTAAACAACCGAAGCTTTTTTTGCGCCGGTCAACCACATATAACCCATCACCTGCCAGTAATAAGCTGGATTCAATTGACGTATCCCCCGGAAATACGTCCAGATGTCCCAACTGCTTTTGATGTCGATAACTTCGACTATTTCATTTTCTTTTTTGATGAATAAATCAGGCGTCCCGGTTATGTAATCATTTTCAAGGGTCGTTTCATTCTTAACAAAGAACTTTTTTGTTGTTTTCGAGTACAGCGTGATACTGTCCTCCTCAACCTGAAGGCCTTTTGTAATGTACTTATTAACCAGTTCTTTGTGCCTTCCGAAATTTTCACTGATGTAATATTCTTCAACAAATGCTTTTGCTGTTTCGCTTAGCGCATCTTTTGACCGGCTGTTGGTCATTATTCTGTGGAGTTGTGAGCAGCGTACTTTCATAAGTTAATTGTTTAGGTTTGCAATTCTGTTTTGTAATTCTTGTTCAATGTGTTCAGGCACTTCGCCATACGTCTCCTGTACCTGCTTCTGTAGTTCAAGCACTTGTTTTCGCGTGGTGCATTGTTGTAACAACATCTGTAATCGTTCAGCCTCTTTGTCTACTTTCACCTCCTCATTATCAACATACATCACCTCATCTCCGCTGATAACTGCCTGGTCTTTAACGATGGCCTGCTGCATCTCGATTGATAACGGTGCATACCTGGCCAGCAACAGTTTGAGTACGGTTTTGCATGCCATGAAATCAAATTCAGAGGCCCATAAGCCGATATTATCCCGAAATGATGCGCTGTATTTCTGTGCATGTTTTTTAGTTTCGGCAACGGTCATAAAGACCGTTTTTTCGAAACCGTTAATCAGTTTAAAGTAGGCCGCATAGCCTACAATAGTTTCGCTTTTTTTCTTGGACCAGTCAAACACATATCCTTTCAGCGGGTCCGCATCAACTATCTGGCCTTCATACACGGGCGTGGCCGATATTGTTTGAAATAGGCCAGACCGTTGAGCTAACTGGATATAACCCTTGTACCCAATCTGGAATTGGGCGGCTACGTACCGTGTGCCATCTTTTTTCTTAACATTGTATGGTACGATAAAAGCAAATCCGAGATTACTGTTAATAGGCAGGTCCAAAGCCGCTGCTGTTAGTGCAGCGGAGTAAACAGTCAATGGCTCTGCTTGTTTTAACATCTCGGAATTATTTACTATCTGCAGCACAGAAGTGATGAACGCTGCGCTGCGTTTGCCGAGCAGTTCATCAAATCTCTTCCTTACATCAGCTCGCTTAAATAATTCAATCGAGTTGTTCATAAACAAGTTTATTTTTATTTATTAAAAGAAATTCCATCATATTATCCCGGATATATTGCTTTACATCCTCCTCGTCATATTCCCAACACTTTTCCGTGCACCTCTCATCATCGTTATATGTCGTATCGACATACCCGACCTCATCAATGGCTTTTTGCCTTATTTGGTGATACCCACCTTTTAAGACCAACGCCTGATTTTTATCGTAATCAACCAACCAGATATCGTTGTAATCGTGGTCGGCTTCGTAATTCTTTAAATTCATAACTTAGGGTTTAAAACTAAATATCTTTTTCCATTTTCGTCCTGCATTATTCGCAGGTCGTATCCCTGCTTCCTTTTCCGGGATACCCAGGAATGGATGGCCCGGATAGGTATACTTTCAATTGGTAATGGGAATGTTATTTCCCCAAGGTTGATTTTAGGTTTAGGCCCACGCTTCTTCATGAAGTTTGTCAATTAACCTGCTGATTAACCCCTCTATCTCATCGATAATCTCATCGGCATCACGTTCAGAATTATAATACAGGGAATACTCATTCGAGCGTCTCTCGAATGCATTCTGGATGCCAAATCTGGAACTTGTTTCGTCCAGATCTGCTATAACGACCGATATGTAGTAATCTGCTGTTACATATCTGTCATTATTAAGGATGTTCTCTGTGTGATCAGAGATCCTAAGCTGGATATTACCAATGACATTATCATGTTGATCAAAAACAGTAATATCGTTGTACTTATAATTACCGTATTTGTGTGCGAAGTGACGCTGAACCTCTGACAATATCTTGTCAGATTCAGCGTTCACATGTTGCAGGTGCCGGTGTTCAACGACTTCCCACTCGCCTTCTTCAACAAGGCGGTAGTAAACGTCACAATACTTTTCAATCGGCCAATCCTTCGGGTCATCGTCGTCGTCGATGAACTCATATTGGTTAACTTGAACCGATAATTCTATCGACATATTATATTGGTTGCTTTCAAGGGTATACCCTTGAAAATGCGCTCTTGCCTCTTCTTCGTCCGGCCCAATATAAATTGGATCGATAAAGTTAGGGCCGTGTAACATGACGCTAAACATTTTCAAAGAATACATAATTGGCATTGTTTTACGACACAAATATGCAAAGGTTTTTTATATTATGCAAGTTTTTATAAAAAATTTTTTTTTGTTTTTTTGATTTAAAACCCGGATTTTTGCAAAAAAAAATGCCATGATATTAAAACCAATTAAAAAAGGGCGGCCGCCCAGCTGCCATCCGGATGACCTGTCGTATCCGGCGGCAGCTGATTTTGTTAAAAACCCCAGTGCCTATGTACGGTACTGGTCCCGGAAAGGGCATGGGTTGCAGTTAATGTACGACCCAAAGACCGGGAAGAGGTATATCGTGAAAACATAAAAAACACCTATTATGCTACCACATGGTGAAAAGTTTAAGCAAATCTGGCTGGCGTCAGTCCCAGAAGAAGATGCCGTAAACATGATTAAAATAGCAATCATGTGGCGGATGGAAAGACCCTACAGGATTAGGAAAAGTTGAAGGTTTTCAGGAAACCTCAAAGGCATATTTTGAGGTTTTTTTTGCGCGCCCGGAAATTTTTTTTGAATGCTTAAGTTATTAAAAATCAAAGACTTACAAAATAATATGCAAATGCAATGCAAATGCATTGCAAGTGCAATGCAAGTTTCTTTCCTTTCCTTTCCTTTCCTTTCCTTTCCTTTCCTTTTCTTTTCTTTCCTTTTCTTTCCTTTTCTTTCCTTTCTTTAAACGCGAAACCCGAAAAAAATGAAAACAAGTTACTACTTTCAGCACGACTACAATGCTTCGTCTGACATCAAGATTCTGATGATGCGGCAACAGTTAGGGATGGAGGGGTACGGAATATTCTGGTTCCTAATTGAAGCCCTCGCACTGGCAGGTGGAAGATTACCGGTATCGGTTATCCCCATTCTTGCTGCGCAGATGCAAACGACGGCCGACAAAGTTGCGGCGGTGGTGAAAAACTATGACCTGTTTGTGGTCGAGGATGAAAAATTTTTCAGCATTCGGCTGCTCAACCAGATAACACATCGTGAATCGATTTCGATGAAACGAAAGAAAGCAGCAACCACACGCTGGATACCTGCATTGCCTCACGGGAAAAAATTTAGTGCCGCCTGGTCTGAATGGATGGAACATCGCAAACAGATTAAAAAACCACTCACAGATGTTGCAATTAAAAAGCAACTACAAATGTTATCGCAGAAATCAGAAGACGAGGCCGTAGCCATCATTAACCAATCCATCCAGAATGGCTGGCAGGGACTGTTTGAATTACAAAAGGGCAAAAATAATCTGGATATAAATAGCGAACTGATTAACATTTACACCCAAAATCGTTGAGTTATGGAAACACAAATAGTGCCAATCAACAGACTTGTTGAGTTAATCAACAACAACTCACACGCCGAGGTAATCAAATCACTGGCTGATGACATACACGAAAATGTTGAAAAACGGCCGGTACAATCGTTGATAAACAACGGCTGCAAAAAATCTGCAATCGAGAATATCCTTGCAGTAATTATCCTGAAATATGCCAGCATGCTCAACGTCGGTAACAATCTGAAGCATGGCCAGGCGTTGGAAATAGCGAAAGCTTTATTGCAAGAGTTCCCCCTGGAATCATTGGACAACTTCAAACTTGCATTCCAATACGGTGTACGTGCAAAATATGGGCAGATATTTCGGTTTGATATTGCCGTAGCCTTTGAATGGGTTCGCAAGTACCTGGACGATTATTACGAATATCGCGAGCAATGGAATCGCGAAAAGTACAATAAACAACAGGAAGAGGTGCCGAATGAAACGGCCAAAAAATATATTGAACAATGGTTGAAGGTTATATCGGCAGATAAACCGGTAACACCATTATGCGAACTCGCAGATGAAACCGGCAGGAAAAAGGCCGTAAGTGCCGGATATAAGCCGGACCTGGAATATGCCGTTAAGGCCGAATTACGCAGGCAATGGATGCGGGAAAGCTTCGACCCGCATACCGGCCGACCGAGGGCCAACGCATTGTCTTTCGAAGAATGGCTGCTGCGCAGGAAATAAACAATATTTTTTTAGCTACTAAACAATTCATATGAACCGCGATAATAACACAACCAATATAACTGCCAGGCTGGAGCCAACAAGACGCGGCAGGCCGCCAAAAAACCACCCGGCAAAAATGCGCTTCCCCGTGCACGCTTCAGCGATTCCAAATCATCAGGCATGGCTTAATTACTGGCGTAAGCGTGGCTACAATCTCGAAGAGGTTGACGGCATGATTACCTTGCGACCAACCCAAAAAAGCATATTACCTTTGCAATAACTATGAAAAAATCAATCTCTGAACTCAGACTTAACCCGAATAACCCGCGCTTTATCCGGGATGATAAATTCGAACGACCGGTTTACACTGGTAAGAAAATCAAAGACCTGGCCTTCTACCACAAGCCTGTATGGCGGAAGCTCCGCACCGCTTTCATCCGCAGTTATCCATTCTGCCATTATTGTGCTAAAGATGGAAGAACCGCCTGTTGTGTGCAGTTGTTGGCCTGTGCGGTTGGAAGCCGCGCAATGTGTGCGAGGGAAAGAAACACCACTGGCACAAACATTGGTGTTTGTGGTTCCACTGTCCGGTGAGGCTTTGAAGTTAGCAGAAATGAAAAATCTGACGATATGAACATAAAAATTTCAGAAAAATTATCCAATCTTCCTAAGATAGATTATAGGATATTAAAACCCATTCAGGGCAATTTGAAAGATTTGAACGAAAAAAATCTTAATAAATTAAAAAAGAGTATAAAAGAATTTGGATTTGTTGTTCCATTGTTTGTTTGGCGCAAAGGCGATGATATGTACATCATTGATGGACATCAACGACACAGGCTGTTAATGCTTGAAAATATTACGCCTTATGAGCTTCCATATGTTGAGATTGAGGCCAATGATGAGAAAGAAGCAAAGAAAAAATTACTTGTAATTTCTTCACAATATGGCACTATAACTCAGGACGGATTCGATGAGTTTGCTTTTGATATAGAACAAGACTGGTTAAAAGCCACAATTCAATTTGATGCTTTAAAATACTATGAATTAAATATTGAAGAAATCATTGAAGATGAATTTGAAGTACAACCAAATAATGAACCAATTACTAAGCCTGGCGATGTATATGAGCTTGGGGATTTAAGACACAGGTTTCAATGCGGAGACAGCACTGATGCTGAAGTCGTGAAGAAAACTTTGAATGGTGCAGAACCTATATTGATGGTAACTGATCCGCCTTATGGAGTTAATTATGACCCAGATTGGAGAAACCATGCTTTTCGTTCCGATGGCACTCGCTCCGATGGGCGTGCCATCGGAACGGTTAAGAACGACCATCAAATAGATTGGTCGGCTGCCTTTTCATTATTCAAAGGCAGTATAGTTTATGTTTGGCATAGCGACAGATATGCCAAACAGGTTCAAGAACATTTAGAAAATTCAGGTTTTGAAATTGTCGCTCAATTAATTTGGGCGAAAAACGGTCATGTAATTGGACGAGGTGATTATCATTTTCAACATGAACCGTGTTGGTATGCGGTTCGTAAAAATAAAAATCATAATTGGCAAGGTAGCCGCTCAGAAACTACTCTTTGGCAAATTGATAGAAATAGAAAAAATGAAACAGGTCATTCTACTCAAAAACCAGTTGAGTGTATGGCTCGGCCAATTCGCAATAATACAACTGTAGGTCAGCAGGTTTACGATCCATTTCTTGGTAGTGGGACTACCATAATAGCCGGAGAACAGCTTAAACGTCAGGTTTTCGGCAATGAAATAAGTCCTGAATATTGCGACTTGATTGTTGCCAGATGGATTAAGTTTAAGCAAAGAGAATTAGATTTAAATGAAATCAGGATTACACGCAACGGCAATGAATTAAGTAATTCGGAGAAAATATTGTTTTTAAACAATGAAATAAGAAAGCATAACACCGAAAAAAACAGCGATGCCAAGCAATAATCCAAATCACATGGACAACCTCAACCCGCCCTGGAAGAAAGGCGAAAGTGGCAATCCGAAGGGCCGGCCGAGAAAGTTATTCACCGACATGGCGCGCGAATTAAAAGCACAGGGCTATGAGAATGTAACAGCGCCTCGACTTATTGAGGCTTACGAAATACTGCTCGGTTTACCGGAAGAAAAACTAAAGGAAATCATGACCGACAAAGACCAGCCGGTACTGTTCAAGATATTGATTAAGGGCATGATAAGCAGCAAGGGTTATGAACTGATTGAAAAAATGCTTGACCGGGTACACGGCAAGCCAAGACAAAGCATAGATATAAGTGCGGATATGCGCGAAAGTGTCAAGAAGTTATTCCCTTTCGGCAAGGAAGAATCAATTCCTGAAGGCGATGCTGAATGAAAATAAACAAAAATCTTATTGCGCTTTACGAGGCGTACACATCCGGAAAGCGCGGCATTATACTTGAAGGCGGCAGCAGAAGCGGAAAGACGTGGTCATGTATTGACTTTATCATCTGGTACTGCTGCAACAACGAAGGTAAGGTCATCAACATAATAAGGGAAACATACAACAGCTTCAAGACCACGCTTTACAATGACCTGAACCGCAGACTTCCAATGTTCGGCATTCCGTCACCATTTGAATTACACAAGGAAGTAACAACATTTTTCCTATTTAACAACCGCATCAACTTCATCGGTGCCGACAAAGCAACGAAACTGCATGGCGCAGGCTGTGATTTGTTCTGGATAAACGAAGCCATTGATGTGTCAAAGGCGATATTCGACCAGTCGGAAATGCGTTGTCGTGAGTTCTGGTTCATGGACTACAACCCGAAATACCAGGAACACTGGATATTTGACTCACTTTTAAAACGCGAAGACGTTGGCTTCATTGTTACCACGATGCTGGATAACCCCTTTATCTCAAAAGCCGAACGCCAAAAAATACTCAGTTATGAGCCTACGCCGGAAAACATCAGACATGGTACGGCTGATGAATATAGTTGGAAGGTTTACGGCAGGGGCGAACGCGCAGTGCCCACGGGTCAGATATTCAAAAATGTAAACTGGATTGATGCCTTTCCGGATAATCTTGAAAAGATATGTTTCGGTTTGGACTTTGGTTACACGGTAAGTCCGACAGCATTGGTAAAAGTAGGGTTTGCGGGTGAGGATATTTATCTTCAACTGTTAATTTATGAACCTATTGATAACCCAGAAACGCTTTACGCCAAAATTGCGCCGCACGTTAAAGATT
>BPHB01000008.1 GCA_026003335.1 Chitinophagales bacterium
TATATTTGCATTGTAAACGAAAGCGAGGGAATGGGCGCCCCTCGAGAAACTCAAACCGCCACCTGGCCCGGGTGGCATAACAACGACAGAAATGAAAAAATTTTTGCGTCAGGGCGACATTCAAATCGCCCGAATCGAAAACCTTCCGCATGGGGTTAAGCCTCTGCCCGAGTACCGGGTGGAGAGTGAAACCAGCGGCAATGTACACTACCTAATTGGTAAGGATGTAGAGATTTACACAGGGGGCAGCGACGCATATGCTGCATGCCCGAAGGGGGCAGTACTGGTTCACACGCACCGGGAAATGCTAAACGAGATTAAAAAGCAGGATCGAATGCTGCCTGAGGAACTGCATGCCTTTGTCAAGGAGCGGGGCCTTGTGCGTGACCATGAGCCTATCGTGCTGCAGCCGGGAGTATATGTATTTTCTCGGCATCAGCTATATGACCCTCTTGAGGGGCTATATCAAGTTGTTATTGATTGAGAGATAAACGGCACTGGGCTAATTCCCGGTGCCGTTTGTTTAAAAAAAACGGGCTCATGAAAGTCTATAGGCTTAATACTACCATCCCAGAAATTTACCCAACATTTTCCTCCTTCGCCGATGCGTACAAGGAGGCGCAGGGGAAAATAAAAGAGGGTCTGGATGGCAAACCAGAGGAGATGAGCATTCCGTGCCTGGCAGAGCTTATCGCTACGAATGCTGCCAGGAAAATACATCAAAGCGGGGGGAAACTCCTGCTAAATGGGAGATTTATATCGGATTTGGACGTAAAAACTTATGACCGTATTGTTGAATATGGTGGTATATATTGCCCTATAGAATATGGGGTAATTGCTAAAAATATTTGGCGGTACACGTTGAAAAAGATGTGCAAACTGAGTGTAGTGGGTGATAATTTTAATGCGTACCTACTACCTGACACCACTATTTACAATGAAAAAAATGGAATATCATACAGAAACACATTAAGTTTGGTAGAGATATCTGGAGAATATAGCATAACTACTGATATTGAAAGCTCTCTCCTGTTTGTTAGGAGAGATAATAAGGCGAACATAAACATGGATTATAATATGTTTACTGTTTTTCTGAGAAATGCTACGGTAGTGGTTGATTGTAACACATTTCCTGAGAATGCGATCATATACGCCAATGGGAGCGGCTTTGTGGTACTCCTCTCCAATGAGAGGAAAAGGCTGAATGTATTCATGAGCGGCTCGGTGCTTGTGGCTTGTGATAATATCGAAATCGCAAACGTTAAAATCTAATAATATCATGGCAAAGGAATTTTTCATGCTACGTAAAGTGGAGAAGTTGGCTGAAATATATAAGCCAATTTCGGAATACAAAAATGATGCCGCCGACTTGCAAAAATTTACCTGGGGCGCTAATGACAAAGTGTACCCTGTGGTAATGAGCCCAGAGAATAAGGTGCACTGCATGCTCCCCCATTTTTATCACCCTGAATTCGGGTATTTGCCGGCGACTCTTCAAGTTTTACGCCAACTTACGCCGAAGTTAATAGAGGTTCCACGATTAGATATTTATATATATTGCACAAACACACCCATAAGTAGTGCAATACCGAATGTTCAAGTAAGGAAAAGAGAAATAACACTCCGGAATTGCGTTGCAGTATTGGAGGTAGAACCATACTGCAATAATTACCAGAATATAGTGGTAGAGGATTCTATTATATATATTCAAAATTTATCATTGTGGCCTTTGCGTATTATGGCCCGCAGGTCTTTGGTTGCAATATATACAGGGACTATGATAAAGCAAGATCATAACGTATATGCATCGCCTTTGTGCATTGATTATTCTTACGAAAGTACATTTCTAATATCAAAACCAGTGTACGATGGACTTGGCAAGGCCTTAACCAGCATTTTTATGCAAGAATATATGTTGAGAACATCGTTAGGGCTTGATATATATTTAAATCCGTACAGCGATGATATTAATATATCGATTATTAATTTTAGCGAAATAAATTTCGGCATTGGAAAAATCACTTGGCCCATGTATGGATACAAGTTTCAGAAATCCTTATATTTACTGAATTACCAATATAAACCAATGGAAAGCGGGATAATGGAGTGGCTTGGTAAGCATAATATAAATGCATATTCAAGGCCAATTTGGCATTTTCCCTCACTGTACGCAATGGTACGGCCAATTGGTCTGGTTTATTAATAAATTTCAAATTATTGCAATATGGAAAAAGTGCACATTCTCGGTTCACCCTATGAGTTGCCCATTATCCTCGAGGCCAATGGCAACGATTACATCGACGGCCTTGAGCCGCTAAGCAATGAGGAACTGGAGCAATACTTACCAGAGGGATGGTGGGGTTATTATGGCAAGGGTCGTTCAAGTGAGCATTTGCGCCGAATTTATGAAAAAATTGGGCGGGTGATGAATTTTAGCTTGGCTCCCAGTGAAGCAACTGGTACTTCATATAACTATATATATCTGCACGCATGGAGCGAGCGGACAGCTGAGTGGCTCGGTATAAAGGATCCGGATAGTGTAGGAGATGCAAAAGCGCATCGCTACATGTTTAGCCAGCACGTTGATGATCAGCTCAAACAGTATATAATAGAATGGTTAGAGATAGATGGCATGGTTGCTTTTCGCCTAAAGGGCCAAATATACATCACCCCGCCTCCATTCATCAGCACTGAACGGGGAATGATACACAGCCTGCAAGAGCCGGCAGTAAGGTGGGTGGATTGGTACACTCGGAAAGTGGTTGCTTACTGCGTTGCGGCAAATAATGTGATGGTTGATGTGCGCTATTACTCCGGCACGGTTGATGCGGTAAAGCTTTGGCAAGGTGGCATAAGCCTGGAATATGCATCTGCTGCTATACGAATTATCCTTTCTCGGCAAGATGTAGATCGTTGCCTGCGGCTCATTGAGGTGGACAGGGCACAGGCGAAGAGTGGAGATAGCTGGGAGGAGATAATACTCTATAAAACAGAACAAGAGGTAATGCAAATGCTGGATTCGAGGATGGAGCTCCTGCCCCTTCACCTCGTGCGCATTGTGTGCCCATCCACTGGCCGGGTGTACTTTGTGCCCGTTAAGCCTGTTTTTGAGGACGCCCTCGAGGCAATAAAGAGCACGCAGCCTGCAGTTATCCGAAACCTACGTGCTGGAGATGATTATTATTGGGATATTGCGACATGATAATATAATTATAACAATAATCACCATGCCCCGACGTGCGCTCACGTTGGGGCTTTTTTGTCTATTATTTTATTATGGATATATAATAAAAAAAAAAATTTGTATCGCATGCATGTTGGTATTTACATTTGCCGAATAATAATTGGAATATGGTGGCTGGGTGGAAGAAATTAAAGAGATTCACGCTGGAAAATCCAGAGGTACCCCTGTTCAAATGGGGGGATGAGGAGGATTATACAGAGCCCAGCGTGGCAACAAACCCAGAAAATGCCCTGAAAATATCCTCATATTATGGGGCTGTTAAAAGGGTGGCGGATACAATTGCCTCGCTATCCTTCAGGGTTGTGCGCAAAATTGAAGGCGGCTTTGAGTTTGCGAGTGATCACCCGCTCGATGAGCTCATAGGCGAGATGCCTCATCCGCTTTACACCTCCTTTCACTTCCGTCACGCCCTGGTAGCAAATCTTCTGATTTACGGAAACAGCTATGCACGCATAATCCGGAGTCGCTTAGGAGCGGTTAAGCGCCTCGAGGTGTTGCATCCGAGCTGGGTAATAGACATCACTGAGGGCGAGGTAGAGGGCGAGCTGTTGCATTTCTACATTATCCAGAAGCCAAACAAGGCAAGGGAGGTGGTGCCTGCAGAGGATATCATCCACTTGAAAGGCCTCACGCTCGATGGCATTAATGGCAAATCGCCTACAGAGCTGCACCAGAACACTATCGGCGCCGGACTCTCTGCGCTGGAGTATGAGAAGAAATTTTTCTCGAATAACGCACATATAAGTTTCGCCATCGAGCTGCCCATGGCGGTCTCGGAGAAGGCAAAGCAAAACATCGAAAGCGCCTGGCGGAGGTTTTGGCGTGGTCTAAAAAATGCCTTTCGCCCCTTCATTCTTGACTCGGGCGCTAAGCTGCATAAGATAAGTGCAACGCCTGCGGAGGCGATGAGTGCCGAGAGCCGGCAGCAGGTGAATAAAGACATCTCACGCATCACGGGCGTACCTACGCACATGCTCGCAGGAGGTGAGAATACAACCTTTGCTAGCGTTGAGGTGATGATGACGGATTATGTCATGTTCACGATTCGGGCAATTGTTAAGCAGCTTGAGCAGGTTTGCAACATGCGCCTGTTTACGAGGCGAGAGAGGGCTGAGGGGTACAGGGTGCAAATAAATATCGACAGCCTGCTGCGGGGTGATATTGCCACCAGAACTAAGAAAATCGAAACAGAATACAAGTGGGGCATTATCACGAAAAACGAGGCACGCAGGCAAAGCGGATATAATGAGGTGCCGGGTGGCGATGTTTATTTGTCTCCTCAGGCTTACGAAATTCAACAAAGTGAGCAATGAAGATTATTCGCAGAAGTTTTGAAGGAGCAATGCTACTGCGCAATGTTGCAGTTACAGACAGCGCAGGGGGTGCGGTTATTGTAGACGGCGGCCAAGAGTACATTCACGGTGTGGCGAGCGTTACGGGCATTGAATATAAATTGCTCGAGAGCGAGCAATACATATTTGTCGAGGAAATAAGTAAGGGTGCATTTGAGGTTGCAGATTTGAGTGACGTGGTTGTTTTGTTCAATCATGACCCCTCTCAAATCCTCGGCCGCACAACCGCAGGCAGTGCGCTGGTGTATGTGCGAGATGGCAATTTGCATTATGAATTTTCTGTAAACCAGCGCACCGCCTGGGGGCAGGGTGTGGTTGAGCTAATTAAGGGCGGTGAGGTTCGGCAGAGCTCTTTCGGCTTCACAGTGCCAGAGGGCGGAGACAGCTGGGAGGATGTAAAGTTGGCGGATGGGCGCCTGCGCATCAAGCGCACAATCAACAAGATAGACAAGGTGTGGGACGTTAGCCCGGTCACCTGGCCAGCGAGTAACTTGACAAGTGTAGGTGTAAGCCTTGACACGTTGGATGAACTTGAGAGGTTTGTGCATGCTGCACAAGATCTTCAATGTAGGCAGGGTGAGGCCTTGCTTATTTGTAGGCTGCAATTATTAACTAATCGTAAAAATTTGCTAAGATGACGACGAGGGAAATTCGTGACGAAATGGGGCGTATTCTTGCGCTGCAGGAGGATATTATCCGCAATGCGCAAAATGAGGGGCGCAAGGATTTGACGCAAGAGGAGGAGGAGCGCTTCAAAAGACTTGATGAGGATTATCGTTCGCTCGAGAAGCAGCTCAAGCGCCTTGAGGAGCTTGAGGAGCGTGCCAAGGCCATGGCCACCTCGGTGAAAGAGCGCCCTGGTGGCGGGGCGATTGTTGATGAGCGAGCGCTGCATGAGCAGGCCTTTAAAGTGTTCCTCCGGCATGGCCTTAAGGGTTTGACGCCTGAGATGCGGCAGGTACTCGAGAAGCGTGACCAGACGCCTGCAACAGGCGCCGGAGGTGGCTATCTCATCCCTGAGGGCTTTGTTGCGCAGGTAGAGAGAGTGATGAAGTACTACGGGCCTTTGTTCGATGATTCTGTAGTGACAGTATTTAACACGCAGGCAGGCAACACACTGCCCTGGCCTACGCTGGATGACACGGCGAACAAGGGACAGCGCATTGGGCCCAACACGGCCGTGAGCACGCTGGATTTGACGTTTGGGCAAAAGGTATTTAATGCCTTCAAGTACACCTCCGGGGTAGTGCTTGTGCCTACTGAGCTTTTCGAGGATACAGGCGTTGAGCTTGAGCCGATTATCATCGAAGCATTTGGCGAGCGCCTCGGGCGCATCGTGAACGAGGAGTTGACAAAGGGTGCAGGTGGTGGCACTGAACCTCAAGGCATTGTTACTGCCTCAACGCAGGGCAAGCTCGCTGCATCTAATGCTGCTATTGCAATTGAGGAGCTCGCTGATTTGATTCATAGCGTTGACCGTGCGTACAGGAGCGGCCCGAAAGTCGGCTTCATGTTGCACGACAGCACAGTTTTGCAGTTGAAGAAGCTCGCTATCGGCAGCGCAGATTCTCGGCCCTTGTGGATGCCCAGCACAAGGGAGGGTGAACCTGCGACGATCTATGGCTACCCCTACTGGGTGAACAACGACATTGACCAAATCGGCGCCTCAAAAAAGAGCGTGCTCTTTGGTGACTTCAGCAAGTACAAGGTAAGGGTCGTGCGAGACCGCAGAATTGTGAGGTTGACAGAGCGCTACATGGACAAAGACCAGGTCGGCTATATTGCTTTTTGGCGCTTGGATGGCCTGTTGCTGGTTGATAATGCAGTTAAGCACCTTGCACATCCTGCATAATGAATTTCACTTGCTTCTGTTTCATGTTCTGAATTTTGGTTAACCCCCCAGGCTCGGCCTGGGGGCCTTTTAAAAAATTAGCGCTATGGCAAAGGAGAAAGAGGCTGATGTACTTGTGAGGGCGCTTTACAGTGCTGCAGGCCCCGGGCTTACCTTGCATAAAGGCAGGGTGTATAAATTGCCTGCATCAGTTGCGAAGCAGCTTCTCGAGGCTGGTTTTGCTATGCCTGTAAGCACAAAGGAGCTAAGGGAGGAGAGTGTGAACCTTAAGTCCGAAAAACGTGAAAAACGTTAAATATGCCGCAGTTCAGCAGTGACAGGGTTTATTTCAATGTGACGGAGGCCGAGAATTTGGGCCTTGGGCAGAGTGGAGCGGAGTTTATTAATGATACAACGCTGCACACTGGCGCCTGGGTTTGTTTGCAATGTATTGAGGACTCAAATTTTAGCGTATTGCAGGGGAATAATTTTACTGGCACTTGGACAGGGTATATTTTCCCCGCTGGTACGCATATTTTTGGCAGGTTTACACAAATTCAACTCAGCGCAGGTGCTGTGATAGCGTACAAGTTGTAAAATGCCGATATTCGCTCGAAAATATAAAGTCACCGTGCCGCCTGCCGCCAAGCCGCTTGAGCTTGAGGAGGTGAAAGCATGGTTGCAGGTTGTGGCAGATGATGAGGATGATTTGCTGCAGTTCTTGATTGATAGTGCAACAAATATGCTTGAAAATCAGTACGATATAGCACTTATCACGAGGACTGTAGAGTTTTATGCCGATTATTTTCCGGCTGATGGGGTTATTATATTGCCCCTACGGCCTGTTGCTAATGTGCTCAGCATTGAGTACCTTGACGCAGCAAAAAATTGGCAGGTGTTGCCTGTGAGCGTTTACGATATTTCTGCAAATGATCCTAAAAATTATGCAGAAATATTGCGTGAATATGGGCAGACATGGCCTGAAATTTATTATTGCAAGAGCGATTGCGTGAAAATCACGGCAAATGTTGGGCATGGTGCTACGTCTGCCGATATTCCTGCAGAATTGCGCCTTGAGATGCAGGCGGTTATCCGATTTTGGTACGATAATCGGGAAGATATTGCACTGGGCAGCGGCATGAGGAGTGCAAATTTGCCTTTGCATGGGTGGAAAATGTGGCTATAATGGCGAAAAATGTGCTAAATTATGATAGGAGGGTGACGTTGCGCAGGAAAAGCCCTGCATCGCAAGGAGCTACGGGTGAGGTTGCATTTACGTGGCAGGATATTAAGGTTTTGCCTGCTGCAATAGAATGGCAACAGGCTGGAGGTGAGGAGATTGAAGCAGAACAATTGCGCAGCGTTCAGCCTGTTAAATTTGTTTTGCGGCATGACAGCACTACGAGCACAATAACAGCAAGAGATCGCCTATTTTATGCAGGCGAGGAGTATGATATTGTGCGAGTTGTTGAGGGGCCGAGGAGGGGAGCAAATATTATTTTAATTGCAAAGCTGAGGAGATGAGCGCTGTTGTGCTAAATATCAAGGATGTTGAGAAGGCTTTGCGTGATATACCCAAGGCGCTTGCTCGCAAAAAGGTAAAAAAAGCGCTTGAGGAGGCATCGAGGCCTATCGTAGAGGGCGCAAAAAGTAGGGTGCCTGTTGCTGAGCGAGTAGTTAAAAGGTACAAGCCTTTGAGCGCCGGCAAGAGGGCAGCGAGGGGTAAAGGCAATGTGGTTGCAGAGTACTATCCGGGGAATTTGAAGAGGGCGATAAGAATTTTGAGGGGCGGAAAGTTTAGCAAAAGCTCTGCGGTGTTCATTGGCCCTAAGGTGCAAAAAAGAGGCCAGGGTGCTGGGAAATTTTCTGGCAACAGAGTTGATGCATGGTACTTTCACTTTATTGAACGAGGCACAATGCACATGCGAGCGAGGCCTTTTTTGAGGCCTGCATTTGATGAGAATAAGGAGAAGGTCTTTCACCTTGCCTCTCTTAAGTTTGCTGCATTGATAGATGAGGTAAAAGGGCAATGAAAAGGGCTGCGGAGCATATATTTTCGATATTATCTGCCTCGCAAGCGCTGGCAAGCGAGCTTGGCGCAAGCAGTGTGGGTGCAGGTATTGCGAAAATATATGACAGCCTTGCGCCTGAGGGTGAGAGGTTGCCTTATATTGTGATTGACACGGTGAGCGTTACTGGTGATTTGTGTGTGGATGGGGTGAATGTGCTGCGTGAGGTAGTGCAGGTGAGTGTATTTGCAAATGCTGCAACAAAGGCAAGGAGTATTGCATCACTTATTTTTGATATTGTTGCAGCTGCGCAATTGCCTGCGGATGTTCGAAATATTAGGTACCTAACGCATACGCAAGAGGTGGGGGATGATGCTCATGAAGGGGTGTACTACAGTGAAATAATTGATTTTGAGATAATAATGAACGAGTTATGAAGGTGAGGCTTGTAAAAGATTGGGTGCCTTTTGAGGGCGCCAGGGTGCGGCCGGCTGGCCGGGTGGCCATTGTGGGCGTTGAAACAGGTAGGGCGCTTATTGCTGAGGGCATTGCAGTGCCTTTGCAGCAAATAGAGCAGGGCAGCGAGGTTGTTAAGCGCAAGGTTAAGCGAGTGAAGGAGGACAAGGAGCAGGCAAGTGGGGAAATTGAGTGATAACGCAAAAAAAGTTGAGCGATGACAACGGGAATTTTGGATGCAAAGGATCTGGTGTTTTACCTGAAGGAGGGCACTAACTTAATTGCCTTTGCATGTGCTACAAACGCCTCTCTGAGCTTCAGCATGAAGACTCGAGAGACGATTTGCAAGGAGACAGGCGATTGGGAGACGTATAAGCCTGGTTTGCTGAGCGTCTCCGGCTCTTTTTCAGGGCTTTTCTCGTATGATGCGACGAACACCTCCTTCGAAGACCTGTACGACAAGCTTGCAGGTAAACAGGAGGCGACAGTGCGCTTCAGCACCGAGGCAACGGGCGACACCTACTGGGAATTTAAAGCACTTATCACTGAGCTCACGGTTGACTCGGGCCAGAACGGCGAGAATGTGACTTACTCCGGGTCTTTGCAAGGAGTTGGCCCAGTGACAAAGGCTACAGTAGTATAATAATCAGTAAGTTATGAAGTCTTATCACGAACTTGGTGGCAAAACCCGGCCGGTTCTGTTCGGATTCGGCGCTGCGTATATTTTCGAGCAGCAAACCGGCAAAAATGCTCTGCAAATGATAGATGCATTTGCAAAGGGCGAGGGCAATATCTCGGACATTGTCTCTATGATTTTTGCCGGGTTGCTCAACGGGGCAGAGGATGACGGCCTTGAGGTGGATTTTACGGCTGCGGATGTTGCAAGGTGGTTGAGCAAGGCACCCACGCTTGTGCCGGTGCTGCTTGAACAATTTGCAGAGAGTTTTTCGGCAGGCGCAGGCGATGAGGGAGGGGAGCAAAAAAAAAGGAGCCCTCGGGGCCGGCCTCGGAGGCTATAAATTGGGCGGAGATAAGAAAGGCAGGGGCGGCACTGGGGATGTGTGAGCGGGAGATAAGGTGCACAACCCCTGCCTATTTTTACATGTTGTGCGATGTTCACAGGCAGCGCATTGAGGCTGAGGAGGCTAAAGAGAAAGCGGCATGGGAAAGGATGCGCTTGCTGGCCTGGTGGAGTGTACAGGTGCATATTGAACCGAGGCACCGAAAATCCCTGCATCAATTTATGCGCCTGCCCTGGGACAATGTAGGCGCTGAGGTTGATATTGAGGAGGCAAGGAAGAGGATCAGGAGCGCCAAGTGGGCGCCTCCTGTGGTGGATTTGAGTGAGCGCCAGAAGGGGCAGGAGGTGACATTTGAAGATATAAGAAAGGCGACTAATGGCTAAAGTTCTAAGGGAATTGCTGATACGCATAGGGGGTGATATTAAACCCCTGGAGCGTGCTATGTCCCGAGCGGCCTATACTATCAGGCGTGACGGCGAGCGCTTGAGCCGGCTGGGCAATGAACTAAGCTTGACAGTCACTGCCCCGATCCTTGGGCTTGGCTATGCAACCATTAAGGCGGCCGGCGACATTCAATCCATGATTGGCGCACTTGAAAGCACGATGGGCAGCGCAGAAGCTGCGAGAAGAGAGGTTGAGCTGTTGCGCAAGGCAGCACTTGCGCCGGGGCTGGACTTTGAGCAGGCACTGAAGGGCTCTGTTCGCTTGCAAGCTGTAGGGCTTGATGCTGAACTTGCCCGGCAAGCGCTTAGCCAGTTCGGCAATGCACTTGCCCTTGCAGGGGGCAGTAGCGAGGCGCTGGATGGAGTTACCCTTGCTCTTACTCAGATTGCAGCAAAGGGCAAGGTAATGGCGCAGGAGATAAATCAGCTTGCAGAGCGTGTGCCGCAGATCCGGCAAGCGATGAAGGGTGCGTTTGGCACTGCAGATACTGAGGAGCTGCAAAAAATGCACCTTACTACTGAGCAATTTGTGAGGGGCGTAATAGCTGAGTTGAGCAAATTGCCGAGGGCCACGGGCGGCATAAATAACAGCCTGACCAATTTGGGCGTCTCTTTAAAAACCTCCCTTGCACGCATAGGGCTTGCAATAAATAGCGCATTTGATATTGAAGGAAAAATAAATAAAGCGGCTTCATTAATTGAAGGCATTGCAGATAAATTCCTCTCCCTCTCCGAGAGTACTCAAAAAAATATCATTGCATTTGTTGCATTTGCTGCGGCGGTTGGGCCTGCTGCAAAGGTTTTAGGCGTTATGAAAATGTTGTCAGCGCAGGTAATAGAGGGCTTAAAGGGATTTATCGTTGCGCTTGCATCATTGCGTGACAGAATATTTGCAGCAGCTGCGGCATTTATGAGGCTGAATATTGTTATGCAGGCCTCCGTCCTCGGCGCAATAGCTGCGGCCGTGGGGCTTGCTGTTGTTGCATTTAACAAGTTGAAGGCAAGTATATTTTCGCTAAATGCGGAGAAAAGGGCACTTGCTAATATATCGAGCAGGACGGCAGAGATAGCGGCAGAGGAGCGTGTAAGGGTGCAGCGCCTTGCTGATGTTATACGCAGCGAGACAAGTAGTAGAAGGGAGAAGATAAATGCATTAAATGAACTGAAAAATATTGCTCCTGAGTATTTCGGCACAATTAGCACGGAGCGTGATTTGATACAGCAAACAAATCAAGCGCTTGAGCTATATTTGAAGAATATTGAAGCGAGGGCAAGGGCGCATGCCGCTATGGAGCGCCTTGTTGAAATAGAAAAGAAGCTGATAGATATTCGTGGCTTGTCTGAGGAGGCAAAGCCAAGCCTGTTGCAGAGTATAGGTAATGCGGTGCTGAGTTTAGGCGACACATATAGTTTCGCCTCAAGGCAGGCAGAAACATTTGCAAAGAACTTGCAGCAGTTGCGCAGCGAGTTGGAGGCTGAACGGGAGGCATTGAAAAAGATTGCTGCGGATGCAGAGGCTGCGGCTGCAAAGGCCGCACCAGCAGCGAGCGGCACGCCTGCAGGAGGCAAGGGGACGGGCAGGAAAAAGGTACAGGCGCCGGCATTGTTGCCGAGCATAATGGATAAAAAAAGCGCACTAATTGCGGCATGGCGGGGCATTATTGCAGAATTTGAGGCTGCAGCGCCTCGGCTTAACGTGCCTTTTGTTGTTACGAGCAACCGCCTCGAGGAGCTTGGCAAGCAGCTGGAGGCGGTGGAGTTGAAGGCGCAGATATTTGGTCAGAGCTTCGACCCTGTTACAGAGAAAATAAACCTGCTGCGCTCTGCAATCTCGCAGGCTATAGACGAGGGCGCTGGGCCTTTGAGCACTGAAGTTGAGTTCATGATAGGCATGCTGCAGGAACTTGAGCAGAGGGTTGATCCGGTTGCAGAGTCTTTTCGCTCGATAGGTGATGCAATGCAAGAGGCTGCGAAAGCAGGTGCAGCCTCAATGCGAGAATTGGGCAAGGCTGCCCTCAAGGCAGCTGCAGATGTTGTGCGTGCAAAGTTGATGTCATTTGTTGCGACAGTTATTGAGAAGACTGCTCAGATTACCGGCCCCCTTGCGGCAATACTTGCCCCTGCTGCAGGTGCTGCGGCTGGTGTTGCATTTAATGCGGTTATTAAGGCGCTTAAAATCCCTGCCCTCGCCCAGGGCGGCCTGGCCTTTGCCCCGTCGCTGGCCGTGGTGGGCGACAACCCGGGGGCGAGCGTTGACCCTGAGGTAATTGCTCCTTTGAGCAAGCTTGAGGGCATGCTGCCGAGGCGGCTTGAGGTGACCGGCCGGCTGGTGGCTGATGGCAGTCAGCTTGGTTGCAGTTATTGAGCGCTCATCGCTTGAGCGTTTCAGGTATGCAGGAATTTGATAACCTTAAATTTTTTGTGCGATGAAAAAGCTCATTTTGTTCTTTGTGTACGCTCTTCTTTTTACCCTGCATGCAAATGCGCAGGTGGGTGAGTTGCCGCAGCCAGTTGGGCCGGGCGGTAGCGTTAATGTGCTTGACCTGGTAGGTATTGAGGATTTGATTTACAGTGCGCTGATTATTTTTCTGACGTATTTCTCGCACCTATTGCCTTTTTTGCGGAATATAAAAACAAAAGCAGTGAGGGCCCTTGCAATTGGTATAACGCTGCTGGTGTTTTTTGTGGCGTATAAGGCAAATACCGAGGAATTTACTGTGGCAGTATTTTTGCGCTATGTTATTGACTATATCTTGGCGACTAATTTCTACGACAAGATATTGAAGCCGGCTGGTTTGCGTACTGCATCTAACGAAACAAATGTTGCCGCAAATGGCAGAAAGTAAGTTTTCTTTGAACGGCTTAAATGCATCGACGAGTGTAGCGCTCGGCCTTGTTATCACGCTAATTTCTGCGAGCATTTATTTGGTTGTTACAATTAAATCGCTTGAGAACAAGGTCGAGCGCTTTGTCGTAAAAATTGAATACCTTGAGAGGAAGGTTGATGTATTTGAAGCGTCATATGCAAGGAGGGAGGAGCTTATTTTGCGCCTTGATGCAATTCAGCGAGATATCAGCAATTTGCAAAAGGAAATTGAAAAACTGAAATAATGCTCAGGCTGCAGTGCGATAATATTAAAGATATTCACGGCAACACCTACAGGGTGGAGGTGCACGACAGCGAATATGCTGGAAGTGTGGTTGAATTTTATGCAGCTGCAGAGGGGTTTGCCATTACCTGGGACGGAGGCTCGGAGATATATGACAGAGACCCGGGCTTGAAGCCGAGCAGGTGCGTTTTCATGATAGAGACGGAGGATAGCAACAGGGCAGGAGTACAGAGCTTTGTCGATGATGTCGTAGGTGCGCCGGATGGGCGTTTTGTTTTGAGAATATACAAAGGGGGAGTGCTTTTTTGGATCGGCCTTATTATGCCCTCGGTGAGCAAAGTAGAGGATAACTACATGACTCGCTTTGAGGTTAATGCGGCCGACGGCCTGGGGTATTTGCGAACTGTAGATTATGCGGAGGCAGATTTCAACCCCTTTGACGGCAAGGCGACAATATTGCAGCATATTTTGACGGCCCTGGGCAAAATACCTTATTTCTCCGACCATATCACTGCCGGGCAGCATATTTTGACAACGGTGGTGAATTGGTACGAGCAAAACCACGCCACAGGCGACGATAAAGACCCCCTCGCACTTACAAGGTGTTCGCACGCTGTATTTTATGAGAGGGATATTAACGGACAATATAAATTCATGTCCTGTGCCGAAGTGCTCGAGCAAATATGTGAGAGGTTTTTGTGCAGAATATATCTCGAGGGCGGCACCTGGCGGGTGGAGCAATTGCCGGAGAGGGCATCGGCAACGGCAGTAGAAAGGAGGTATGATAAGACCGGCAATTTCCTGAGCTCGCAGGCGGTTAGTTATGACATCGTCATCGACCAGAGTGCTCACAAATACAGGCTATCGGGCGGCAGCTTTGAGTGGTTGCCGGCATTGCGTGAAGCTGTTGAGGTTTACCGCCACCGCACGCACTACAACCACATTGCTGGTGCGGTATGGACAGATATTTCCAATCCTCCGCATATCTCGCCCGTCGAAATAAGCGCAACAGGTTACACGACGCTGCAAATTGCCTGCGCTCACTCACGCACCTTGACAATCCTCGCAAGCTACACTGCAGGCCCGAATATTGCCGGGGTGTGGGCAGTAAAAGTGCGTGTGGGGAATTATTATTTGAAAAGAGATATTGCACAAGTTAGCGGGCAAAATGTGCAATACACAAGCGTGGAGTGGAGCACAGACCCTAACGTGGTCTACAAGGTAGTCTACACTTACGCAGGGTATAATTTCCCAGCTGTCGGGCAGAGCGTTACATTGCCTGGGCAGCTAAATATTCAGACGCCTGCGCTGCCAGGGGGCGGCGAGCTCGAGGTGCAAATATCATATTTGTACCATATTAAGCTTGCTGATGGTACGCAGGTTGACCCCTTGAGCATATCTGTTACCTGGGCCTTTAATAACTCATCGCTGTTTGTTTTCACTAATACCGTTCCGGTTTATTTGAGCGATGAGAGCATATTCAGGGCATATTCTGATAAAATAAATAACCAGGCGCATATTCAATTCGAGGGCGTGCTGGGGGATGGGCCTGATGATAACAGCGTGGGCGCCTTGGAGGTGCAAAAGCCTGATGGCTTCTGGGTCAAAAGCTCGCAATGGCGCATTGGGACAACAGGCGGATATTTATCGATAAATGATTTATTTCTGCGTGAGGTTATTGCGTTGCAGAATACCAATGTGCGCCGATATACAGGGATAATAAGTGCTGCGGTTAACATGCGCCACCGGGTTGCATTTGACGGCGAATATTGGTATCCTTGTGGTGGCACATTCACGGCAAGGACGGGGGATTTTGCTGGCATATGGTTTGCTATTGAGCGATTTGTGACGGGGATAGCTAACGATGAAGTGCTGCATATCTTGCCGGAGGGTGCACCAGGCTTGTGGCGCTTTCAACAGGCATCACCTGAGACGTACGAGTATAACAGCGCTGCAGGTGTGGGTGATGCTCTTGCAATTGCAGTGCTTGCCTCGCCCATACCGCAAGGGGCGGTCTCTCAAATATCTGTAGCTCAACCTCTGCGGGAGGATGCCTTTGTTGCAGGGGATGAGATTGCTGCGGTGAATACTATAACAGGAGACACGGTATATCTCACTGTGACACAAGATGTTGCAGATGGTGATACTGTTGTTAACGTTTCCGGTACTGCAAATATCTCAATTCCTGACGGCGCCCCGGTGCTGCAATATATTCGAGCAAAATATCAACAAGGCGCACCTGTGCCGCCAACGCCCATTACGGATCATGGCGAGCTTAGCGGCCTGGCAGATGATGATCATCTGCAATATGTGCACAAAAATGGCCGGCCGTCCGGGCAAGATATTTACGGAGGTGTAAATGATAATGAAAATTTGAATTTGCACTCCACACAAGCAACAATCAAGGGGCAGGTGAGGGCAATGGATCATTTCGAGACTCGGGATACTTTTTCTCTGCAATATCCCCTCACCGTAGGCGGCACAAATCAAGGCATTTCCGTTCAGTCCTCTGGCATTACTGCCTACTTGCAGAATATAGGCTTGACTGTTGATATCTCATCAACAGGTAACTGGCTGTTGCAATCGCAACCAAATGCTGGCACCAGCGGAAACGGGGTTAAGCTGGCAAATTATCTCGGTGTGCAAGTCTACTCAGGTACAGGGCCTGCAATATTTCTCGCCTCGATCGGAGGGGCACTTCAAATTCGCACGCACCGCAACACGGGCAACGGCACACAGAGTGGCGTTGAGTTGACAGATGCAAACGGACTGAGGGGCTTTAAAACGGGCAGCTCAACGCCTACATTCCACCTGCGCACGGACGGCCGATTGAGTATTGACTTCGGCGGGCATGCAACGCCAGTTAAGGGGCTGATTTACATGCATCAAGGCAGGTTTTTCACCTGCAACGAGGATGAGAACGCAATGCACCCGCAGCTCGGTTTTTTGCTCAGATATCAGCTTTTCGGATATGACGAGCCCTGGGCTGTTGGCACGCTGAAGGAATTTCAGCGCTTTACTTCTGAATATTCAGGATATCAGATTTACAAAATTGGCTACTCATTTGGCACTACGCTTGGGAGCGGCACGGGTACGAACAATATCGACATAAAGCACACGGTCGGCGGCAATACAACAACATTATACAGTGTGCAGGCAAGTGCTGCTAATAGCGGCGTGGTTGCACTTTCTTCTCCGATTTATATTTTCGCAGATCATGTGATTTGGTTCGAGTGCACGAGTGTAAAGACAACGCCTGCGAGGGGTTGCTTTGTTGAGCTGTATTTGCGATATTTGCCAGGGGCATAAATATTTTTGCGATATGCCGATTTTGAAGTTGAGAAATAACCTTTTTTCATTGCCGCCTCGTGGCGCACAGCCACGGGTTACTACCGAGGAGCTGCGGTTGTGGCACAAAATGGATGCACAGCCGTGGAGCGGCTCAAACCGCATGCCTGATAGCTCACCTATTGGCACGAATACGGGCGCATTATACACGGGGCGGGCGCTTGATTTTGACGGGGTTAATGACACGGTCGATATCGGCAATACAGGCCAAACAATTAAAAGCCTCGTTTTTTACGTTAACCCCGACACGGACACGCAAAAATTTCTGGAGCTGCAGACGAATGGGGCTGTTGATGTAGGTTGTGGTGCAGGTATTTTGACGACCATGGGGTGGAGCTCGCCGGCGACATATGTTAACGGGGTGCCCGGCAGCACAATAACAGCAGGTACGTGGCAGCAGGTGGTTATCACATCTGCTACTGGCATCAGTGCGAATGCTGTGACCCTGGGCAAATCAAACATTATCTATTTCGCAGGTCAGATGACCGATGTGCGCCTGTACTCGGTTGAGCTTACTGCAGCGCAGGTGGCTGAGCTTTATGCGAATCCTGAGAGTGTGCTGCCTACTGGTGTGAGTAGTGGGGAGTTGGTTGGGTGGTGGAATTGCTGAGGCGTTACAATGCATATATGCTATCCATTGAATCTGGCTATGGTGCCGAATTGGGACGATAACAGGTGCACACAGGTGGTTAATCATTAAGTCTGCGAACTATAGCAGCATTAAATGGTACTGGTCAGGATCTGTATTCACTGGTAATTATTTGTGAATTGGTAATCAGACACAAATACTATGCAATCAAGCTTACATTCTCTGGAACAGTGCATGGTCTTTATTCAATAAGGATGATACATTAGAGTGATAATGGCTCCAATTAAATAAAGCACTTTTCATGGCATTACCGTACTACTCATGCTGCAGTTTTTCGAATTTATTCTTACTTATCGCGCAATAGTAATAATGTGTTGCATCAGGTGGCAAGTTTGAATACGATTGACATTGGAAACTCCGAAGGATGTTAAGGCATATTGTTTTATCTTATGATGAACAAGTTTGTTTTTATACGCTGATAATGTTAAGTACACAATAGCGTCGTCTCATAGCTTTAATTAACATCATCCATCTTAGAAATAGGCAATTACGATGGGTCGCTTATTTCTGGGATGGAATAATTTATGATTTCGCATACTGGGTGCAGCTTAAGCGATTCAGATGTAGCTTCTATATTATTCAGGTGCTGATGCTAGCTAATCATATCTACAGTTACATTTGAAGCTATACTACAAATGGCACAGGTGGGTTAACGATGATTGGCAGGACATTCAGGAATAATATGAACGGTACAGTAAATGGAACGAGTCAACTGATATTTTTGTCCAGCAAATGAATATGACAATGTTGGACACAAATAGGTGGTGCATTGCAATACAGAAACACGGCGAGCTCATCATCAACGCAGATGGCTACGAACTCATCACTGACGACGCCACACTCGACATCACCAGCGCCATCACCATCGAGGCATGGGTGAAGCCCTTTACTGTTTCTACACTTCAGACAGTTATAGGTAAAAACAACGCCTATGCGCTGAACATAACATCAGCGGGCAAAGTGCAATTTCAGCGCTGGGCTGCTGCAGCCTCCGGCACAGCAGAGAGCACAACAGCCCTCAGCCCCGACACCTGGTATCACGTATGCTGCACGTATGACGGTACGGAGACGAAGATATACATTAATGGTGTGCTCGACGCCTCAAGTACCGCACTAACCGGTGCAATTGACAGCAGCACTAATGATTTGCTCATTGGTGCATTAACAACCACGCAGCAGCTTTTTGCAGGGTATATCGACAGCGTGAAGGTTTATGCACGTGCGATTGAGTGGATACCGAGGTGGCAAATAACTACAAGGCCGAGAAAAATTCTCATCAAAATTGATAAGCAATGAGAGGCAACACGTATATAATCATCCCTCTGAGCTCTAAGGCCCTTAAAGTGCCGCAGAAGCTGGCCGACCGCCTCGGCTGGGATGAAGTCGAGTACGACGAAGAGGGCAACGAAATTAAGCGTACGAGGAAGCAACCTACCTGGGAGGAGCTTGGCCTGCGTTACAAGCGAAATTTTGGCGACATACGCACGGTCGAGCGAGGAGGAGAGCAGTTTATTGTTATAGAGCTCGAGCTGTCTTTCATCAAAGGTGAGGTGCAGGAGGTTATTAAGCTGCAGCGGCAAGGCAAGAAGGATTTTCTCATCCTCAACCAGAGCGAGGCCGTGGCCTGGCTTGCGGGCGAGGATATAGGCATTTGAAACTCGAGCCGGGTTGTACTTTTGCACTTTCGTGATGTTTGCGGCCGCCTGGGGTGCTGGGCGGCCTTTTTTGTGCCAGGCGGGACAAAAAAAAGCCAGGCGCAGGCCTGGCGGTGGAGCTATTGGCGGCGAGCTTTAACGGATATAGTACCGTGCACGCCCGCCTACTGTGGAACTGCGATGATACACCTCCCCATGCCAATCCCTTGGCGGTGTAGGCACCTCCACCCACCCAACCTCACGAAGAGGCTGGAGTGGGGCATTTGGGGCTCTAGTCGCTCACATAAACCCGCACGGCGTGCGGGTATAATTTCACATAATATTCTTTGCGTGCTCTTTTCCTTCTCTGCGAAAGAACTATTATTAATGCCATTTCTGTAGGTGTTATGCCACCTGGGGCAGGTGGCGGTTATCGTTGAAGCGCCCTTGCCCAAGGGGCGCATGTTGTGTTGTTGAGATAAAAAAAAATAGGCGCCCCCGGAGGGGCGCCACTTTTCAGGCTTCAAGCACCTTTGCCACCTTGATCCTGTAGATGGCATAGGGATCTGTGAACTTGCTCATGTGGCCGTTGTAGTGGTCGAAGCCTACTACTGCATACTCTTGCCCTTTGTACTCAAACACAGGGAGTTCTTCAAATTTGCCATCCTTATCAAAAATGTCTGTTACCAGCCCCTTTCGCTTGATGGCTTCGAAGTAGCATGCAAATTTTGGGTTGCTTGGCTTGATCCAGTACTTTTTTCCGTACGTTTTCATGACTCTGTGGTTTTGTGCCACCCGGGCCAGGTGGCGGTTTTAGTTTCTCGAGGGGCGCCCTTGCCCAAGCTCAGAACCCATCTTCCACCACAAGAAGGATTGCGACCATTTTTTGGTCCCAGATGGGCCCGATAAAGTCGCCTCAGAACCCATCTTCCACCACAAGAAGGATTGCGACGTAGCGAACATGTGCAGATTACGGCGTAGTTAATGCGCTCAGAACCCATCTTCCACCACAAGAAGGATTGCGACATCTACAATGTCCTGTAGCGAACATGTGCAGATTACGGCTCAGAACCCATCTTCCACCACAAGAAGGATTGCGACTCCTCCTCGTATGTGTCTAAAATATCCTGTAGCGTACAAGTGCAGATAACTGCGTAATTCGTTCGAGTGCACACCTCGAGATAAGCTCCCGGGATGATGTCGGAGATGTCATATACTTCTACAGGTTCATTTCCCCCAGCCCTTTCTATAACTGCAACAGGCTTGCGGTCGTTGATTGAGGTTACATCAAACGGGTAGCAAATCCCTTGTTCGAATTGATGGCCAAACAGTTTCTTTTTCATGTCTCGTGGTTTTTTTGCCACCCGGGCCAGGTGGCGGTTTGAGTTTCTCGAGGGGCGCCCATTCCCTCGCTTTCGTTTACAATGCAAATATAAGCACCTTTATAATTAGCGCAATAGATAATCCAGATTTTAACATTTCTTTAACAAATAAAAGGCGGCTGCACAAATAGCACAGCCGCCCAAATTGGCACTATGAGACACAGAATTAATCCAACTCGTAAATGCTCCTCCGCTCTGGCTCTTTCTTCTCCTTAGCCATCCAAACACCTATAGCCATGACCAGCGCCACGACACTATCTATCTTCCCGTCATCTGTACGCTTAACAGGCTTCACGTTGCCAGCCGGGTCGTGCATAAGTTCAACATTAGACAAGTGCCAGGCCACCAACCCTCCAGTGTTGTGCTCCAACTCGCCACCAAAAACCATTTTCTCCAACTCCTTAGTAGGCGTGCTCATGCTCACAAACCCACGCCCCCAAGAAACCATCCGCAAACCCTCCTCCTCAAGCGACATCACCAGCTGGTTTGCATTGTACCTATCATAAGCTATGCACTTTATATCATACCGCTCCGCCGCCTGCAATACCACTCCCTTAATATACTCATAATCAATCACGTTGCCCTCCGTCGCAATAAGTTCGCCACTCCGCACCCACTCCCCATATCCAAAAACAGCATCCGCCCGCACACGCACACGCTCCTCAGGGCAAAACGCCCACACCAGTATTCTATGCTTCTCCTCCTCGTGCCTTGCAGGGAAAAACAGCACAAATGCACTCATATCTCGCACCGACGAGAGGTCGAGGCCTCCATAACAAGGTCGCCCTCGCAGCTCCTCCTCACTATATGCCACTCGGCAACTATCCCACACCTCAGCAGGTATCCAGCGCCTCGAGACGCTTACCCACTCGTTCAAATGCTTAGTCCTAAACTGTACCTCTGCGCTCGCCCCCTCATTCTTTGCCCTCACGTATGCGTTGCGCAAGTTATCCCAGGTAGGCGTTATGCCGAGATTCGGATTTGCCTTCACCCATACCCGCTCATCGCCCCATTCGTCGCCCTCGTCAAGCGTGTACACAATACCAAAAAGGCTCTCATCAGTGTAATTGCCTGACAACACATTGAGCACAACCTCACGCAGCGCAAAGCAAGGCCCGTGCCTGTTGAAACCTGCCGTCGTGATAATCCAAATCAAGGGCTGCAGCCTATCACCCACAGCAGTCTCGAGCACCTTCAGCACCTCATCACTCTTGTGCGCATGATACTCATCCACTACCGCACAATGTACAAAAAGCCCGTCCATCGTGTCGGCATCAGCACCGAGGGGCTCAAACCTGCTATCTGCAAAGGTTATGACAGTGCGATTAACGCTTAACAACTTGCTCAGCGCCTTGCTCGAGCTACGCAACTGCCTTGCCATCGACTGAGCCGCACGAAATAATATCTGCGCCTGATCCCTCTTCGTCGCTGCCGTGTAAACCTCTGCGCCCTTCTCCTTATCCATCAACAGTGCACACAAGGCCGCAGCTGCCATCATCTCCGTCTTGCCGTTCTTTCTCGCCACCTCAATATAAGCACGCTGAAACCTCCTCGAGCCATCCGTCTTCTTGCGCCAACCATAGACGCACGCAAAAATGAACTCCTGCCAGGGCTGCAGCTGAAAAGGCTTACCCGCTGCACGCCCCTTGCTGTGCTTTATCGCCCGAATAAATGCAAGATACCTATTCGCTTGCTCCTCATCAAAGTAAAAAGGGAAATCCTCCTCAGCAGAGCGCTCAAGATCACGCAAATGCCGCTCAACAGCTTGCAGCACATATTTACACACCACCGCCCGGCCGCAAGTAACATCCTCAATATACTTTTTTGCACCTTCCATGCCCACGTCTTTAGCTCAACAGCTTTGCCAGCATGTCATCCTCCTCAATATCCTTCATCTGAAAGGCCACAACCTTTTCACGTGCCTTGGGCGACATGCCCAGCTCCTGAAATAACTTGAGTAACCTGTCTGTTGCATCCTTTGCATTGCGCACATCGGGCGAAACCGAGTAAGTGCCCATGCTGTTGAGCACCACAGGGCCATTATCCTGAATGCCCTTGACGCTCTTTTTGAAAAGCCACAAGTAAAATGCCGCCTGGCTGACAATCATGCTGTCAACTGCCTTCAGCGCATCATGCTCTCGCAAGTGCTCAACAATGAGCTCAAAGTACTGCAGCATCTCCTCATTACGTGCAACGTACGCATCAGGTACCAGCTCCCCACGCTCGCCCCCAACCCGGCCCGGCAAGCGATGCTCCCTTAAGGTGCCTTTCTGAAGTTTCTCCTTGACGGTCTTCATATAGATAGATTTTTAATCGTTTAGGACTCCTAACAAAAATGGTTGCGCTTTTTTGCGGCTCAGGCGGTCGTTGTCCGGCCAAAGGCCTTGGAAGATTTGCAACACCCTATCCCTTCGCCTTCACTCGCTCTTTTCACCTGCATTCAATTGCTCTTGCAATTCCTGCAGCCAGCCCTCTGCCGGCAACAGCTCTCCGCTTTCTTCGTCCTCGCATGTGCGCACAATAGGTGCACTGCGCTTGCCCTCGAGTGAGGACTTTTTGTTATGACAGCGCAAGCAAAGAGCGCAGAGGTTGCGAGTGTCGAGCTTTGCACCGCCGCATCGCACTGGCACGATGTGGTCGATGTGCTCAGCGAGCGTCGCAACCCCTTTAGCGCTGCATAGCACGCAATATTTATGCGTGCGTCTTAATTGCGCAGAGAGTTTGCGCCACGCAGGCGAGTTATAGAAAGCCTGTTCACCCGGCCTTCTTTTTCGGTTTTCATGCCGCACCCACGGCAATTTTATGTGCTTATATTTTGCGAGATACGGCATTTATTTAGGATATTTATCAGTTCATCGATGCTGCGCACAACTGCACAAAAATAACCCTTTGCGCTCGCCCTTTGCATGAAGGTCTCTTGTGCTTGTGTAGGTTTGTTCCTGCCTACCTTGAGCTCAATCAATATTCCATGATATTGAGCAAAAGGGTGCAATATTATGATATCGGGCACGCCAGCTTTCACCCCCTCGGCCTTGAGCAGCTTGGCCTCACGTGCATCACGTCGACCTCCATTCGGCGTGTGAAACCACAGCAGCCCCAGGGCGTCGAGCAACCTTGCTGCTGCTCTTTGCAGCTCGGCCTCACGCTGTTTTTTTCGCATATTCGCTTAATACTTGCGAGAGCAATTTGTCGAATACTTCCTCGAATTTGCTCTCGTACTCTGTGCCCTTGACCACCCCCAGCTCTTTTGCCTCAATCATGATTGAAAGCATGCGATCTGGGGCCATGGTTTGCCACCATTCCTTTTCGTGCATCTCGTGCACTTTTGAGAGGTAAAATGCAATTTCACGTGTGCTAATTGCTCCCATATTCCACAACGTTTTTCAATTTATACAATTGCCTGCAAATTTCTTCAATTTTTTCTGCAGGCTCATTTTTCGCATTTGTGCAGCCTTTAGGGTTCTTTGCCTGCAATTGTTGCAAGAGCTCAATATTGTGCTGTGCACACTCGAGGAGTTTAATCGCCTTTGATAACTCCGACAATGCAGCGCTGCGCACATACTCTGCATCCGCCAGCACTTCATTGTGCACTGATTTGATGTCTATTTTCTCCTTAGCCTTTTTCATATTTTGCAAATTTAATACACTTCAATCAAAAAGGCACATGCTCTGAGTGACCATTTAATGACGCAAGCTCAAGCACTCCTGCCAGCGCAACGTGACCTTGTTTAGTCATTTCTCTATCTTCACAATATCTCAAAGAACGTTCATCGAAATAAAATTTAACAGTTCCGGGTTTGCCTACCTGCCTTTGCTTGCGCACCTTTAGAACAGCCACATTTGTAGCATTTTCGCCGCTTTCAATATCACGGAAAATTGATATAATATTATCTGCCATATTGTACCACATTGCGCCGCCGGAAATATTGTATGCGTGAGGCGTTGTTATATTGCTCATTTTTGTCGGGTGTGCAACTATTATTGCCGCATCAAATTCCTTTGCGAAAATATTCTCTTTGCTCAATTGCTCTGCAAGATATCTGTCTTCTCTCTCGCCAAATTCGTGGTATATTCTATTCCAGGGGTCTTTTACGTATGCATTAACGCCATATTTCAATTTTGCAAACCTTATTGCATTATTTAGCCATTCGTTTGTCGGCAGTTCAATATTTCCCTCTTTATCCTGCTCCGGGTATATTGCGATAAAATGCTCAGATATAAATTCGAGTGCCTGCAAAAGTTCCTGCTCGCTCATCCTGCCCTCGCCATGTAAGGGCTTGCCGGTGTAGGTGATAGCAAGGTCGGCGAACCAATAGTCAGCTGGCCAGTCCTCAGGTACGTAGCAGGCCCATCGCCAACCTGCGCCTACTGCTTTATTTAGCATAATATGCCGCAGGAATTGAGATTTGCCATGGCCTGGAATACCTGTGACAATTGTCAGATCGCCAGGCAAGAATGTAAAGTGTTCATCCAATATTGCAAAACCTGTTGTTTGCCCTTTTTTTATTCCCTTTTCGTATATTTCAAAAATATCTTCGAGAATATCGGCATTCAATTCTACGATGCCCGGCATGTCGACCGGCTTTGCCTGCTCAAGGGCAAGGAGCAGCGACTCATAGCGTAGTTCAAGCGAGAGCTCTTTGCGAGACAGAACATCATTTGCATCCTTTGCCCACTCCGGCAGCTGCACCTCATAGCATCTATGAGCGCCAAGGCGGCGCACGAGTTCCTCAAAAAGTGCCCGCCCTGGTTCATCATTGTCGCAGCACAGGTAAAAGGCCTCAACTGCATCGAGCTCTTGCGCACAATTGCGCAGGCACTCGAGTTTGCCGCCTGCCTGGGCCCCGGGGGCGGGTGCGCCCTGGTCGACGCTCAGCACTGCAAAACCCCTGCGCTCTGCGCCGGCTGAGATAAAAGACAGGGCGTCTATTTCGCCCTCTGTGATAATTGCCTTCTTGCGCCCCTGGAGGCTGTCGAGGTTGTAGAGAATTTTCTCAGCACCGGGGTGTTGGCGAAAGGTTTTTTTGCCGCCCTCGAGCTGTATTCTGTCCTTGTAGTTTATCAGTTCGCCAGCTCTGAAATAGTTAAACCTTATCGCTTTTCCGTACGGGCTTGCGCTCACGTGCTTTTCCTTTATTGCCTCCTGTAAAATGCCCCTGGATGTTAGGTACTTAACGACCCAATCGGGCGCCTCTGTCAGGTTCTTGAACTCCGGGCGGCTATACCCTTTTTCTGCCGGCTGTCGGACATAACCTTGAAAGTTGCATTTTGCAGAGTGGCATTTGTAGGCGCCAGTCTCAAAATTTACGCTCAGGTCTCTGTCTCTTGTGCCCGGCTTGCGCTGCTGACAGTGCGGGCAAGTAACCTTTGCCTGCCCTTTGTAGCGGGCTGGGGCATTGATGCCGAGTTCACGAAATAGCATCCAGTACGGTTTCATAGAACGAACAATTTTTGCGTTTTCGGCCATTCTTTTGCCCTGTGTTGCGTTTTCATGTGGAGGGTGGTATCAAACCTACCTGCCGGATAGAAAATGCAACAGGGGGCAAAAGAATGGCCCCGGGGAGGCTTTATGGTTTGTACTTCTTGAGCGCCTCGGGCAAAGGCGGCAGCTCGGGCTCTCTCTGATACTTCTCTCTGTACTCTCGCACTATTGTTGAGCGCACGTAGTGATAATTTTTCACATCGAGCACAAACCAGAGTACTTTCCAATCTGCATCCGGCCACCACCAGGCGCTTGCCACGAACTCAGGCATCCACCTCAACTCTTTGCCCGGGATGCCAAGCTCCATAAGCTTGCGCACCCTCCATTTGTATTTCTGCACGAGCTCCTCCTCGCTGAGCTCTTCGCAGTATAGGTGCTTCATTGCCCATCGTTGAACCATTTCCCGGGTTACGTCTTCGAAATCCTCCACTTCGCCGGCTTTTTGCTTTGCCATCTTTGTTTTTTGCCACTTGGCAAGTGTGTTCCATGCCCATTTTTTTGCGGCGGGCGTTCCATCAAATTCTCGCCCGGCTGTCTTGAACCACCAGAAGGAGAACCTTTCGTAAAGATCTTCTGGGTTCTCGCCAGTTAGCGCAGCAAGCTGGTTAAATGCCTTGCGGCGATAGCGCAGGCAATAATCCTTCATCGCCCGCATTTGCTCAACCCTGTCAGTGATCTTTTGCACGGCGGGCTTCTTCTTCTTTTGCCGCATAACCTGTTGCTCAAGCTGAAAACTCGCAGGCTGAACTTGCGCTGCAGAACTGCCGGCAAGTTTTGCGGCAGCTTGCGTATTATTACTATCTAATTTATTATCTTCTTTAGAAGATAATAATACTCTAGTATTACTATATAATACGCAAGCTGAGCAAAAATCAGTGCTTCCAGGGCGGTATTGTTGAGCGTTTTTGTCTACTGGCGGATAGATATCTTCCTGTATCTCAATGGTTTGCCATTTTTCAAGTGGCGGATTTGTTGATGATGATAGCCCCTCATCCCCGCCCAAATTTTTTAAAGTCACATAATCATACTTATGTGAGTGCAAAGGTTTTTGCTGTGCGGCAGGCCCCTGAGGGGGTGTTAGCGCATCTCTTAACTCATTTGCACTCATATAAACGTCCTTATGTGAGTTAAAAAATTCCTTGAGCTCCTCAGGCATGCGCAGCAGAGTGTAGTGATAGGTGCCAAATGCGCCGCGGCGGTGCCTGCGAATAATGCCTCGCCCTTGCAAGTACTCGGCAGCCTTGTTAAGGCGATAGCGGCTCAAAGGAAACTCCTTTGCAGGCATGAGGAAATAAAAACCGCCCTGCTGCTGCGCATTCTCAACAATAGCCCACAGCAACAGGGCGG
>BPHB01000009.1 GCA_026003335.1 Chitinophagales bacterium
TACATCACATCTGGAGGCTGAAATTAGCAACATCTTATTTACTCTAAAGGGCGATAAAGATTCCTCTGCAAGGCACAAAGCATTTTCTTCCCTCCCGATGAAAAACTTTACGTTAAATGTATTTCCGGTACACCTATTTTCCTAAAAGCTGAGAATGATTGTTCTTCATTTCGACAGGCAGGAGCAAGGGAATAAAAAGCTCATCTGGAAATAGTGCGAAAGGATATAGTGTAAGGCGGGTATTCTTTCAACATTACTGCAAGTATTCCTCTTATTGTTTTTATCGGGGTACTCTTCGGACATACTTGAAGTCATCTTCTCGGACTTTTCTTCCCTGATTACAGATCATGTGGTTTATATGAAACATTTCCGCACTCGCACTATAATCAAAAAAAGCCAACAGGACATATACCGTGCAACACATCTTGTGCGGTTACACCACCACATTAATAATCTTACCAGGCACGTAGATTACTTTTCTGGGAGGTTTGCCTTCCAGCCATTTCTGAATTACTTCAGAAGCCAGCACTTCTTCTTCTCTGCTTTGAGTAATATCCAGGGGCAATTCAATCCTGGTTCTTACTTTACCATTGACGGATACCGGATAGGCAAAGCTTGTTTCTTTCAGATATTGAGGGTCAGCCTCCGGAAAGGGCACTTTGTTGACGGTGCCGGAATGCCTCATTACATGTCAAATGACAATCAGTTTTTGAATGAGCGTTTTGTTTTTGCAGATAACTTTTAGAAAATACACCCCCGGTGAGTAATCAGAAACATTTATCCTCATTATCCTCGATGCGGTATCGGCAATAAGCTGTTGAGAGTCAATAAGCCGACCTTTTGCATCAAACACTTCAATTTTTTCTGACGGAAAGGTCTGAATAAAGATGTGCACCGTTGCATCTGAAGGATTAGGAAAAATATGCAATACCCGGGATTCTGCGTTGGCAGAATGATTTACGGATGTTATACTATCTGAACTGAGATTTCCTGCAGCGTCAAACGCTATCACCTTCCACAAAGAGTTGTCGCAGATAAAACTCTTTTTATCAACGAAATAAAATGGCACGGTAACGGTGTCAACCGCGATGCCATTGTATTGCAGGATGTACCCGCTGATGCCGAAATTATCGTAGGGTTCATTCCAAGAAAGCACACACGAGTCTTGCCATGCCACATTTAGTCCGGTGACGTCATTAGGCGGAATATCATCTGCTTTTCCTATGATAAAGACATGGCTTTTTTTATAGAGTATTCCGGGCGTGATGCGATAACGTGCGCTGCCTATTTGGGCAACTGAGAAGCCATCCGAGGTCGTTCCGTTTTCAGTGATTTGCATAAAATGCGGCTGAATCCACGTGGGCACATCCAACTCAACGGTATAGGCAACAGAGTCAATCATGGAATCGTATTGAATCGGATTAAAGTTCCCGTTCCAGGTAAATCGTATGCTGTTGTTGACGACAATCAATACCATAGCTTCCGGTCCGATGAGTAATCTGCTCACTGCATCGGAGTTACTTGTTGTGGAAAGGCGTGTAGTTTCACCATAAAGGCAAATATTTTTTATCGGTAAAAACTGCCTGGTAAGTCGCACGGCTTCTGCCCATTGCTCTGGAAAGTTAGTCGGGTGCCCCGGCTTCGCGGTGAACCAATGTATACCTTTTGCACCGCCCATTATATGCGCCCAAAATTGGTGATTCACTGTGTAATCCGTTGCCTGTTGATCCCAGCCACTATTGGCAAGCTGGCACCACGACCACATCCTGCGAGGCTCCGTGTTGAATTTCAGATATTCGGTGTATTCCAGCGCCTCTTCTATTTCTGCAGGACGCCCTATTAATGGAACCCAAGTTAATTCAATGATATTGGGCGCATTGGGCGCAACATAATGGTCCATACTCACAATGTCAGCAAACCAGCCGTAACGGTTGAATTTCTTCTGCACAGCAAGGTTCACATAGCTAGGTGTATTAGGGTCGTTCTCCCAAAAGGTTTGATTTTTTTTTATCTGTTTTGCAATGTCTCTCCCATGCAGATCCGGCTCATCGTCAATCGCCCATACAAACACATAATCTGCATTTTGATTTGCCTGTACGGTGGCAGCGGCCAGCGGGGGGTTAAAGGGGTTTCCGAAATCAGGCTGCCATACACTGCGGATAAAGTATTGCTGATATGCCATTTCCATATTAGCCGGATTCGTAACACCATGTGTGGAGTTAATATTTAATGCACGAATAGTAATTCTTTCCGAATCATTTCCCGGGTTCAGCAGGCTGGAATGCCAGGTACCCAGCGGAAATTCAGGCGCAACTACACGGATGGCTGCCGAAGTCCATTGTGTCTGATTGTCGGAAAGCCTTGTGGAAAGCACAGCCAGCGCCAGGGGTGCGCACTGCGTCAACGCAGAAGGAAACTCTATCTTAAGGATGCGGATATGCTGAGGTGTACAGGAATAATCATCTCCCCAAACACTCAGCTCCGAAGCTATTCCGGCAATGTATTCATTTTCATTAATGCTTATTTTATCTATTCTTCTATTGAAAGCACCTTCATTTCTCACATAAATCAACAACGAGTGCATATCTTGTGATGGGAGCACGTTGCCTATGCGTAGTTCCGGGGTAACATTTTGGTAACTGACGCTGTCATAGCCGCCATTGGCCGACCACACTTCAATAGCTAACAAGTCATTTTCTCGAAAGGGAAAATCAAATCCCTTTACAGTTATTGCGGAGTAGTTATTTCCCGATCCTGCAGGGGTAATGCGAGAGGGCCATGCGCGCCAATAAACCGAATCATAAGTCGTTCCCGCAGCGCTAAAACGCAGGTGAATGATTGAATCAGGAGTCGCTGCATCATTCCTGATAAAAAATGTCAGTACTCCTCCATCGTCTCCCATCACGTTTTCCAACTCGCCCAACTGGCCCCATACCGCATCCTGAAAACTGATATGCTCTGTGATCTTAATGCTTTGTCCTGAAACCAGACTATAGGCAAGCACAAACCATTTGGTAAAAAAAAGCAGTCCCCGCCTCTTATTCATGTCTCATCCTTTTTGTTTTTTGTCTTCTCCTTCAAAATGATACTTAAATCCTTATTTAGGATTTTGCTATCAATCCAGGCAGGGATATCAAAATATTGGAGCACACGCTGTTCCATCGGATTTTTCAGAGCCGCCTGGATTTCTTTCCTCAACTTTTTAAACGCCGCGGTGCGTTGACTATTGTCTTTAAGTCTTAACAGAGAATCAAGGAAGCGGAGGAAAATTTTTTCGGGTAGATGTAGACGTTTCTTTTTATCCAAAAACTTTAATGTAGGCTTTATAATGTTTCTCAACAACGCTTCATGCTTCATTTCATAATGGAGCACCAAGAGCAGGATACGGCTGGCCTCATAAATATCATAGCGTGTAGAAAGTCGGTTTTCGTGAATAATTTTAAGCAGCCAGGTAAGTGAGCGATCGTAATCTTTAGCAAGAAAAAGTCCATATGCCATGTCATAGATGAGGTCAAGCAGATTGCTTTCCTGAAGCTTTTTACCGTGCAGTGTAAGCAATTCTTCCACAGGCTTAGTCAGCGAAATAATTTTCTGAAACTGTTGTGTATTCAAATAAGCAATGATTTCCAGGTCGAAGGATAGCAGCAGGCCTGTTACACTCGCGCCCTCCCTCTTGTTTACTAGACTAGACGTACAGAACTCGCGCATTTTTTGTACCAACGGAATAACTTCTTCGCTTTTATTAAGATAAATAAGAGCGTTACACAAATTATTTACGCTGCTTATGTAATGATAAGGAAATTCTTCACGAAAATTTTTATTACGTTCAAAAATCTCAAAAATTTTCATTGTGTAATTAAAATGTTTCCTATGATTGCCAATAGCGCTAGCGTAAAGACTGAAGATCGAGTATTTGTAGTACAGCAACTCGTTAGGCTGCAAAGCCATGTTTCGTTTTAGCACGGGGTCGTGAACTAAACGATATAGCTCCTTGCGTTGTGCTCGGTTGCGTACAACGCCCATCTTCACCACCTTATCATACATGTTAAAGGCTTTCTGTTTGAAATAAAGTATATTTTGCGCATTCTCCAGGCAAAATTGTTGTTCTACACTACACGCATGCATCTGTGCAAATTTTGATTTACGTAAGAGCACTTTGCCTTCCCATTCACAGAATTGGGCAAGGATAAGATATTTTTCGTATTGTCTGCAAAGCTGTTTGCCTTTTTTAATTAGCTTTTCACATTGGCCGTAAAAACCTTTTTCATAAAGCACTTCTATGAAACCGAGCATCTCCTGCAATTGTGCATTCATTGATATCTTTGAATGATAGGCGGCAAGACTTTTGAGCAACACTTTATACAGGTAATTTTTAGCAACGTGCAGTTGTCTTACGAAAGGCTCATTGTTAAATTTTTCGCGAAGCGCTTTCTCATCATACACTTTCTGGGCGTCAATGGCGTCAAAAAGACGGATATAGACATTATCCTTACCACGTCTTTTGGCGGCAAATACTTTAAAGTAGCGCTTTTCGGATTGACTCAGTGCATGTATCAGTTCGATTAAATCCTTTGAGGGTCTCATAAGATTTCCGGATAAAGTAAGTGACTTGAAATCTACATTTTTGGCATTGCAATCACCTTATTGCGATAGGTTAAAGAACTTTATACTTAGGTCATAGTGCATGAAATTTCAGCAATATTTTTCAATGATTAATGAGCCATTGTAAATTGTTAATACCGATTAATCAATGAATAGCTCCTTAAGTTCACTCAGATATTTGAAATATACAACACATGCATGCAAAACAATACCACATTTACACCTCAGATACGACTAATGCAAAGGTCTGAAAATGTAATGTTTTGTGCGGTTTTGAAATCTACACTTAGAAGAAAAAATTATTGACGTGTGGTGAGCTGAAAGTTAACTTAATGTCAAATTTCGCCTATGAATAAATGTCTACCACCTTTGTTAGTGCTCATTGGGATGTGGTTCATTATCTCAAAGACGGCTTTCGCGCAAAACGTAGGCATAGGAACATCTAATCCCGGACAAAAACTAGACGTTGCAGGATGGTTGCGGCTGGGTGACGAAAGTGCATCCGGAACAAATACCGAAGGATCCATTCGGTATCATTCCGGAAAAAAACTTCAGTTTTATGATGGTACACAATGGATTGATATTCTTTCTTCCTCTGCGGGCGACCATGACTGGTATGAAATTGGAACGACTCTGCCTCCCAACTCTATCACTGACGGCATTTACCGCACCGGCAACGTAGGTATAGGCACCACCGCACCTGCTGCTAGACTGCACACCGCAATCAGCGGTGCCGGCACACATATCATCCTGGAACGCACCACCACCTTTCCGAGTGCATGTACTATATCTAATAGCGGGAATTTGATAACCCATGATTACAATGGCACCGGCATAGTACTCAGCATTTCAGGAGCGGAAAAAATAAGAGCGCATGCTGCAGGCGCCTTAATCACAGGTACAACTAATTCTACAGGTAACTACCAGCTTGATGGGACCAATGTGATTTTTAACAACAAAAACGATGTGTACGGCAATATTCGCGTACTGCAAAATAATTCCCCAACGCTGGCCGATGGCATGTATATAAATTACAATAGCTCAGGTGGCAACGCAGCAGATGTCAGATTTTACGCCAATGGCGTTACTGAGCGTATGCGTATCGTGGCCGCTAGCGGTCACGTTGGAATCAACACCCCAACTCCTAGCTATCTTCTCCACGTCAACGGAACGGCCGGAGTTGGCCAAACATATCTGCTCAATAGCGATATATATTTCACAAAAACTGACCACAACCACACAGGAATTGGAAATTCAGACGGATATGCCGCAATTGAGAACGCAGATAATTTTAATACATTGTTGGTTCTTGGTCGTGACGTACTTGCAGGAGCTGGCCTGGATCGAAGGGTTTCGGTTTACGATAAATTGAGTATAGCCGGAAATACTTTTCACACGGGTGCCGCCCTGAGTGTCAATGGCTCTGTGCGTGTAAAAGGCGGAGGAGCCAATGGTAATGACAGCAACCGCGGATTTGCCTTTGAAGATGACGGTGATACCGGCTTATTTGCTGTAGGTGGCAGTTCCCCTACTTTTGAACGGTTATCCCTGTATCTTAATAACAGCGAGCGTATAACGATAAGAGGTGGATTTGTCGGGATAAATAATAATAATCCTGCCTATGATTTACACCTGGCAAACAACAGCGCTGCCAAACCATCATCAAGTACGTGGACAGTTTCCTCTGATGCACGTTTAAAATCCCTGGATGGCCCTTATTCAAAAGGATTGAATGAGATCTTGCAACTGAAACCTGTTCTTTACCATTATATTGCAGATACAATACTTAATTTACCTAATGAGGAACAGTGTATTGGTTTAATCGCGCAGGAAGTACAAAAAGTATTTCCGGAAGCAGTAAAGACCGGAGCTGCCGGGTATCTTGACTTGGATATTCATCCCCTGCTTATTGCGTATATCAATGCTTTTAAGGAACAGCAGGTAATGATTGAAAAATTGGAACGAGCGATTTTGATTAGAGACACAGAAATGGCAGAATTGAAAAATCGGATTTCAGAATTGCTGGAAACAAGATCTAAAGTGAGTGCTAACCCAGAAGACTAAAGTTTTGCAACAATGTAGAAATAGATGTAGAAATAAAAGATACGGAATTGTGATATAATTGTTTTGTTTTAAATCAATCTATTAAAAGAGATAAACGACATAGTAGAAAAATATAGCCTATGAAGTATCTTCTCCGCATAATCATTTTGATTACAATATTTTTCATAGTCCATTTTCGGATTTTTGCACAAGCTCTTGTAAATAACTTTGCAAAAATCTACATCAAACAGGGCGCACAGGTTTATGTGAAAACAAATTCCGTGAGCAACAATGACTTGATTGATAACGCCGGAGAATTGACTATAGAACTGGATTTCATTAATAACGATACTGCTACAGGCGGAGGAGCACAAGGCATCTACTACGTGCAGCGAGATTGGATAAATAACGGGGTTTTCATTGCCGACCAGAGCGAAGTAAGATTGTACGGAGCCGATCAACTGATTAGCGGTAGCGCGGTAACGGCTTTTTATGACCTAACGCTCACAGGTTCGGGCATAAAGCGACAAACCATTAACTCCGAAACCATGCATACTCTGGCACTAAACGACCGTGAACTTGCCACCGATGACTTTGAAATGCTCGTAAGTAATACTGATGTCGCAGCTATTACCCGTTCAACTGGTTTCGTAAGTAGCATCAACACCGGAAGACTTTCTCGCAAAACGGACGCAGCATCCGCATATTTATTCCCTACCGGCTCTTCAGACGGAACTTTACGCTACCGCCCTGTGAGCATCAAGCCCGCTTCCCCAGCGCCTAACACCTATGGCGTACGCCTGGCAAACGTGGATGCTACTACTGAAGCTTTTGACCGTAGCATTAAAGAAGATGAAATATGTGAGGTAAATCCGCTTTGGTATCATCGCATTTACCGCTCCGCAGGAAATGACCCGGCTGATGTGGAAATTTTTTACGAGCCCTCTTCAGATGGTGATTGGCAAGATATTGGACATTGGCAAACCTTTCCTCACTGGGAAAGAACCAACGCAATCGCATCTGCAAACGCACCATTTTCCACATATATCGCAAGCGGATGGAATGATTTCTCGTACTCTCCATTCGCCCTTGTGCGTCTTAAGCCTTCTATCAATGCGGGCAACGATACCACAATTATCCGGGGAACAAGCTTACAACTCAATCCCACCGTAACAGGAACATTTAACACGTTTTTATGGTCTCCTGATATATATCTTGACAATCCACTTGTGTTAAATCCCATAGCCACACCCGACTCTACCATCACTTATACCCTTACCATAGACAATGGCACCCTTTGCAAGGCAGACGATAACATTACACTCATTGTAGTTATGAAACCGACTGAAATCGCCATTCCTCAAGCGTTTTCACCCAATGGTGATGGCGTCAACGATTTCTTCATGATAATGAATCCAGAAGTAATTGAAGAAATTCATTTCAAAATTTTTAATCGTTGGGGTGAATTGGTATTTCAAACCACGGATAAAAACTTTAGGTGGGACGGCACATATAAAGGGTCTGAGCAGAATTTGGGGGTTTTCGCATGGGTAGCTCAGGTAAGAAAAGTAGGAAACATATCCAATGAAGTAATTTCAGGAAATGTTACATTAGTTAAATAATTATTTAAAGAAAAAACTACTAACATGCAACTTTACAACAATATTTACTTCTGTTTTCTGATTTTAATTACCTTTTCATCGCTGGTGCAAGCACAGGACAACGTAGGTATCGGAACACCCACACCAAATCCCAAGGCACTGCTTGATTTAACATCACCTGACAAAGGTTTTTTGGTGCCCCGGCTCACTACTGTGCAGCGTGACGCCATTAATCCCTCCGGTAGCGGTGATGCAGCACTGCTTATCTATAACACGGATGATAATTTGTTTTACTATTGGGATGGCACCCAATGGGTGGGGTTCCCTGTAGCATCAGCGGCAGCCGGATACAATACATCTTTTAACTTCAACCCCACCACCAATGAACTTATCATTACTGATGATGGCGGCAGTTTTACGGTCAATCTCTCCAGTTTGAACAACACCTATACGGCAGGCAACGGCATCAGCATTACCGGCAATGTAATAACCAACACCGGAGACCTCAGCAACACAAACGAACTGATTGGCAGCGTGGTGTTCAACCCTTCAACAAATATTTTAACGATAACGGACGCAGGAGGTTCGTATCCTGCAGACCTTAGCTCACTAGCAAATGATTGGAAACTCACGGGCAACACAGGTACCAATCCTGCTGTTAATTTTTTGGGAACAACTGATAATCAGGCGCTGATATTCAAAACTAATAATTCAGAAAGAGTAAGAATCATGGAAACAGGCAACGTAGGCATCGGCACATCTAATCCCACCGCGCCCCTGCATATCCAAATCGCAGGAGGTACTGTCGGTAATTTAAGTTCTCGTTTGATTCAATTAACGAATACTAATTACTCATGGGATCTAAGAGTGGGGAGCGGAAATGGCTGGCTGGCATGGGTGCCGGATGTTGCAAGCAATAGGCGATGGCAAATAAACAATGAAAATGGCATCACCGTCTTTAACGTAAATGTAGGGGCTCCCGAAAATTCATTTTTTATGGGGCAAAACGGATTTATAGAATTCGGGCTTGGAGCAGGAAGCACACGAAGAATTAACTTGCCCAACATTGCTGCCGTGGATGGTAGAGCGCGAGCAGAGATGTGGGAAACCTACTCAGACAACCGCATCAAGTCAAACCAGAGAACAATTAAATACGGGCTTGCTGAAGTGTTAAAGATGCAGCCAAAGTCATATGATCACCATAATTCGCGATTCACAAGTGAAGGTATTGAAATTTCCAACGAGAAAACTCCGAGTATCGGCTTCATCGCTCAGGAGATGTATGAAATCATTCCGGAAGTGGTAAGCAAACCTTCTGATGAAAATCTTGACTTGTGGAGCATGAGTTACGAAAAGCTGGTGCCGGTTCTTGTAAAAGCAATTCAGGAACAAAACGATCTAATCAACAAATTGTCACATGAAAATGAATTGATGAAAATACAATATCACGAGATTAAATCGGAACTTTTAAAGCTCAAGCCAAAAATGCAAACGCTAAGCCATGAGATAGGGTTATAGAACTTCGCACCCCTTGTCATTTTCATTGCTCCCACACTACTTCAGCACACTTGCGGTACCACATTCAGGGAGTTAGGATGAGGACCTCATATCTAAACAAATAATCAATATTACTTAATACTCTTTTTATGGAAGACTCCTTAAAAAAAACCGCAGTAGCACCTCAAGCAGGATGAACACCCAGGTCGCAATCACAAATAGGTGAAATTCATCTGACACCTGCTAAACTGTCCGCTTCCCTATAATTAGGCCATTTACAAATAGAGTTGGCGCAGTTACGATTGCGAATCGGAACAAGCTGAATTTTTTCAAACGCTAAAAAATGGTTGCATGGGAAAGTCAATATTTACAGAAAGCCTGATTGTTGCCATCCTTAGAATCAGCATAAAGCAGGAGTTGGCCTTGCCGATCTGTGCCGGGGACACGGCATCAGCCGGCCAACATTTTATAAATGGAAAGCCAGGTAGGCGGGATGGATGTCAACCAACTGAAGCGCATCTAGGAATTGGAAGAAGAGAACTCGAAGTTGAAGAGAATGTATGCGGAGCTGCGTCTGATTCACCACGCCCTGAAGGATGCGGTGGAAAAAAGTATAAGCCTGCACGCAGGCGGGAGATGGCTTGCCACATAATACAAAAATAGGGGTAAGTATCCGTCAGGCGTGTAAAGGATTAGAACTCTCCCAAACAACATGGATGTACAGGCACAAGCCAAAGGATGACGATATGGTCTCATAGGGCAACTTAGAAAACTGATTGAGCAGCATCCGGCTATCTCGATCATTGGCGCAAAGAAAACAAAGTAACGCTCCCATTCATGCAAAACAACAAACCGATGCAGAATGGCTACCTGGAACGCTGCAACGGCAGTATCCGAAAGTAACTCCTTAATTTTTACCTATTTAAATCATTGTCGTAAGTAGGGCAAAAAGCTGATGACTGGATGACTGGATGATGGATTATAATTTCCACCGGACAAGGCCCTAAATTATCCCCCTTCCCGCAGATTTGCTATGAACGCTTTAACGATAAAAATTCTATTTTTAATGGTCCGAAAAACGGGGAAGCTGACAGGGGAAGCTGACAAGTGGAAATACCCGTATATCATCTCAAATCACCTTCGATATTGCATGATAGTAGTGGTGGATTATCATATGGGAAATCTGAGCTCAATCGTAAAAGCCTTTAACCGCCTGAAAGTACCTATTCACGTAACAAATAATTCCAGCGAAATTGGCCGGTCAAAAAAAATTATTCTGCCCGGTGTAGGCCATTTTGGTAAGGCCATGGAAACATTACAGCAGGAGGGTTTGGTAACAACACTAAACGAACTGGTAATCTATAAAAAAGTGCCTATCATGGGAATTTGCCTTGGTATGCAACTAATGGCCAGATACAGCGAAGAAGGGAATGCCCGTGGCTTTGGTTGGTTAAATGCTTCTGTGGTAAGATTTAAAACAAACCAGGTTAAAGTACCACACATGGGCTGGAATACGGTAGAAATAAAAAATAACTTACTGAATTTACCCGCTGAACTTAACAATCAGGAATTTTATTTTTCACACTCCTATCATTGGCAATCGCATGACGGCACGGAAGCGATTGGGATGACAAAGTACGAATATCCGTTTGCCAGCATCGTTGCAAAAGATAATATAATAGGATTACAGTTTCATCCTGAAAAAAGTCATCAACAAGGTTTGCGACTATTAAAATTCTTTATCGAACTATAATATGTATCGTCCCCGAATTATACCTGTGCTTTTGCTCAAGGAAAATTCGCTTATTAAAACCCTAAAATTTAAAGAGCATATATATATTGGTGATCCCATCAATGCAATCAGAATTTTTAACGAGTCGAAAGTTGATGAAATCATAGTACTAGACATTTATGCTACGATTCAGAAACGATGCTTTGATAAGGATTTTGTCCGCATATTAAATGAGGAAACAACCATGCCGTTTGCCGTAGGAGGTGGTATTTGTTCAATTGACCAGATTCGCGTGCTGATTCAAGCGGGGGCAGAAAAAGTTGTGATAGGCTCAGCCGCTTACTATACTCCATCTCTAATCCGCGATGCAGCCAGTACATTCGGTTCATCCACTATTGTTGTGTGTATAGATTACAGGATGAATTTTTGGAAAAAGCCCGTGGTATTTGTTGAAAACGGAAGAAAGAACACCAGCATTTTATTATGGGATTATGTAAAAAAGATAGAAGATCTGGGGGCAGGAGAAATTATCCTCCAATCCATTGAACGAGACGGAACCATGCAGGGGTATGATATGGAAACCATTGCAAAAGTTTGGGAGCAAATAACCATTCCACTAGTAGTCCTGGGAGGGGCAGGTTCAATTCACGATTTAAAAACGCTTTACCAGCAGATCAAAGTAAACGGCTTGGCTTCGGGCAGCATATTTGTATTTAATGACAGAAGCAAAGGCGTATTGATAAATTATCCGACTGACAAACAATTTATTTACTGAAATATTTGCGGTACAAACTATACATGCTACTTAGCATTCTTGCATCATTTGGGTAATCAAAATACCATTTCGGGGGTGTGGATAAAATATTTTTCAGCGTTTCGATAGTCAATCCGAATTTTTTTGCGATATACATAATCTCCTCTTCAACCTGTTCTTCTTTATAAGGCAATGTTTGTAGCTCCTTAATGGCCTCATTGCGATCTAAAGTGCCATTGCATATTTGAGTGGAAAAGGTTGCTTTACGGTAATCAATATTAAATTTCACAGGCAAAATGTAAGATTGAACAAAAGCCGTAATTCTGGATTCGTAATGTTTACCGCCATAGTCTTTCCAATCAAGTTCACTTTTAAGGATTTCCTTTGCTTTCATTTTATCATAGGACAAATAGTTCAGAATATAAATAATGCGTATTCCTTTAAAAAATTTGCAGTAAACTTCATCCCAAAAACCAAACAATGGGAACCCCTTTAAACTAACTGTTCCATACAACTTATGAATAGTTTTAAAATATTTTAAGTCTTTGGCATTGTAATGCCATGACCTAGGTAAAATACCCTCTGTAGCATAATTGCCACCACTTATAATGAATTTAACACCATGTTTTAAAGCAACTTTGTGCAATGTAGACAATATTGCAATATCTGTAGGGGTTTCAATTTCAGGCACTGAAGCCTTTAAGAACGAGAGCTGAATATCTCTAAACTGATTCCAATCCAAAACATAGCTTTCATAATCAATTGCAAGCTTTTGCAAAAGCTGGCGAATGTTTTTAACCGATGTTTCCGAGTCCCATCCATTGTCCATGTGTACAGCCAACACACGCAATCCATATTGTTTGATTAAATAGGCAGTATAACTACTATCAGTTCCCCCGCTAATTCCTAAAATACAATCATACCTTTTACCTTTGCCTTTTTGCCTTATTTCGTTAAGGATTTTTTTAATTTCATGGTTTTTAATTCGTTGTTCAATCATCGGCTTGACACTCGCTAAAAAATTTGTGCAATGATTGCAATACCCATTTTCGTCAAACTGAATTTCCGGGTCTGTAGTATCCATTACACAGCGCACGCACTGTTGATAAGAGACCATATGTGGAAAAATTGCTTTGAAATATATGACCTTTCCCCTTATTTAAAAAAAAAAAAAAATTTAATTTAAAAAATCCTGTCCGATAAGTAAGTGTACTGTCAGAGACGAGGTATAGCTACTATCCAGTCCATCTTTACACCACCACATTAATAATCTTACCGGGCACGTAGATTACCTTTCTGGGAGGTTTGCCTTCCAGCCATTTCTGAATTACTTCAGAAGCCAGTATTTCTTCTTCTACTCTGCTTTGAGTAATATCCAGGGGCAATTCAATCTTCGTTCTTACTTTACCATTGACGGATACCGGATAGGCAAAGCTTGTTTCTTTCAGATATTGAAGGTCAGCCTCCGGAAAGGGAACTTTGGTGACGGTGCCGGAATGCCCCAGGGCTTCCCATAGCTCCTCGGCCAGATGGGGAGCGAAAGGGGCTATCAGCACTACCAGCTTTTCCAATATTTCCTTCTTGCTGCACTTCTTTTCCGTAAGCTCATTGACAGTAATCATGAAAGTACTGATACAGGTATTAAGAGAAAGCCGCTCAATATCATCGCGCACTTTTTTTATGGCTTTATGGATGATTTTCAGCTCTTCCGGAGTTGCCGGTTTGTCTTCCACAAGAAAACGGCCATCTTCACTGTAGAATAAACGCCACAGTTTTCTGACAAACTTGGCTACTCCGTCAATGCCATGGGTACTCCAGGGCTTACTCTGCTCTATTGGGCCAAGAAACATCTCATACATACGGAAAGTATCCGCACCGTAGGCAGCTATGATGTCATCCGGATTCACCACGTTATATCTGGACTTAGACATCTTTTCCACTTCCGAGCCGCACTTATATCCTTGCCCGGAATAGCAAAGCAAAACACCTTGACGACCTTTCAGGAATGCTTCGGTGTTCAGATAATCATTTTCTACAAGCTGAATGTCCACGTGCAGCCTGGATATATCGGTAATATCACCGGCAAGCTGTTCACCGGCTTTATTTTCTATTTCTTTTTTCAATGCCTCGGCAGTAAGTGTACCTTTTTGCCATTTTTCATAATACTCCTCAGACACATATATTTCCCGATAAGAGGCAGAGGAAAGGCCGTTTACCCGATAGACAAAGTTGCTTCTGCCCAGAATCATGCCCTGGTTTACCAGTTTCCTAAACGGCTCAGGCCGAGAAACATAGCCGCGGTCATAAAGGAACTTTTGCCAGAATCGGGCATACAACAAATGACCCACGGCATGTTCCGTACCGCCAATGTAAAGGTCAACGTCCTGCCAGTATTGCTCGGCTTCGGGGGAAACAAATGCCTGGTCATTGCGTGGATCCATATAGCGTAGAAAGTACCATGAGCTGCCCGCCCATCCGGGCATGGTGGTAGTTTCATATTTCCAGTCTTTTATCTTGGAAAGCGGGGGCTCTCCGTCAGCACCGGGTCTGAAGTCATCAATTTGAGGCAACAGCAGCGGCAACTCCTTTTCGGACAAGGGATAGGGAATGTCGTTTTCATAAAAAATCGGAATTGGCTCACCCCAGTAGCGCTGGCGACCAAAGATGGCATCGCGTAAACGATATTGTACCTGTCTGTGTCCTATACCCCTGGCTTCTATTTCTCTGATTACTGCTTCTATGGCGTCTTTTACCTCCATGCCATTGAGGAAGCCGGAGTTGATCATTTTCCCCACCTTGTCTTCCCGTTCAGCTCCCGGATACATGCTTCTATCAATAACCTCCACTACGGGCAGGTTGAAGTGACGGGCAAAGGCAAGGTCGCGGTTATCATCAGCCGGCACAGCCATAATGGCACCTGTACCATAGCCCATCAATACATATTCACTAATAAAAACAGGTATTTTCTTATTGGTAAAAGGGTTAATCGCCAGCGCACCCGTAAAGGCACCGGTAACGGTTTTTACCTCTGACTGGCGTTCCCGCTCGGAACGAGATTGCACATAATCCAGATATGCTGCTACAGATGGCGCCTGCTCCGGGGTGGTCAGATACTCTACCAGCGGATGCTCAGGAGCCAATACCATAAAGGTGGCTCCAAAGATGGTATCGGGCCGGGTGGTGTACACTTCTATTTGCAGATTGCTGCCATCCACATCAAAAAATATCTTGGCTCCTTCGGAGCGGCCAATCCAGTTGCGCTGCATTTCTTTCATACTTTCAGACCAATCCAACTGCTCCAGATCCTGCAGCAGCCTTTCGGCATAAGCCGTTATGCGCAAAAACCATTGACGCATTTTTCTTTTCACTACCGGATATCCTCCCCGCTCCGAGCGCCCGTCTTTTACCTCATCATTGGCCAACACGGTTCCCAGTTCAGGGCACCAGTTGACTTCCGCAAAGGATAAATATGCCAGACGGTAATCCATCAGAATTTCCTGCTGTTCCTTTACTGTCATTTGTTGCCAGTCTTCTGCTGTAAAGTAATGCTGGCCACTGCATGCTGCGTCCACCTCCATACTGCCTTCGGTACGGAAAATTTCAGCGAGCTCCTCTATGCTGCGGGCCCGGTTTGTCTTTTTATCATACCATGATTGAAAGAGTTGCAGAAAAATCCATTGTGTCCATTTATAATAAGAAGGGTCACAGGTTTGTATTTCCCGGCTCCAGTCATAATTAAAACCCATTGCTCCCAGCTGTTCTTTAAAGCGCTTAATGTTTTCGGCAGTGGTTTCAGCCGGATGACGTCCGGTTTGTATGGCGTACTGCTCAGCTGGCAGGCCAAAGGCATCAAAGCCCATGGGATGCAAGACATTATAGCCGCAATGTACTTTGTAGCGGGCAAAGATGTCGGAAGCGATGTATCCCAGCGGATGACCCACATGCAATCCCGACCCTGAAGGATAAGGAAACATGTCCAGCACATAGTATTTGGGCCGTGATGCTTGCGTATCTACACGGTAGGTTTGTTGCTCCTCCCAGCGTTGCTGCCATTTTTTCTCTATCCGGGTAAAGTTGTATTCCATAGATGCTTTATGTGGAAAAATAGGATGCTTTATGATGAAAAAATAACAATGCAAGAATAATAAAAGGCGTGCACAGTTGGGGCACATGCATGAGTTTACAGGGCAGGCAACCATGTTTTTTGCAAGAAACAGGGTTTGAAATACCTGCCTGTCTGCGGATTACCATTTCGGTAAACGCTTTCTCATTCAGATAAACTGACGCCTCTGCGGAATCCTGTTCATGAGCACACTTTTACGAACTTATCCACAGGATAAAACAGCCACTCTAAAGCCACCTCTCCTGTTGTATTAAAGAAGATACAAGGTTATCCACATTGTCCACAACTCTTAAAATTGACTTTAGGAACGGGTTTTGGTAATTTGATGCTGAAGTTTAAAGTAGTCTTTGACTCAAACACTCTGTTATGAAAACGCTCACTCTCATACTTTCAGGAATCGTCCTCAGCCTGATATTAATTGCCCAAACCTCCGCAGAACAGGAGTTGGCACATGTGAATGCCCAATTATCCAAATCACCCAATGACATCAAACTGCTATACCAGCGCGCTGACCTGTATGACCAGCAAAATGATTTTGATCGCGCTAACAATGATTATAAGAAAATCATAGAGCTGTATAATAAAAAGCGTGGACGCGAAACAATCGGAGAGTTTACCAAATCGTGCTACCGTCTGGCAGATGATTACTTCTTCCGGCAGTCAGACAAAGAGCAAGCCTTGAAGTATATTCAGGAAGGACTAAAGGGAGCACCCGGCCTGAAGGACCTGGAAATTCTGCAGGCCGTGGTAATAGGCTCAGATGCTGCCAGGCAGCAGGAGGCAGATGCTCTTTTCTTAAGCCTGACAGAAAAATATCCCAATGATGCACGCTTACTTCGCTACTATGCCCGCTTTCTGAAAGATAAAGACCCCCTACGTGCAGCTCAGTATTATGAGAAAACCGTATCTCTTAACCCACAGGATATAGAGTCGCTGCTTATGCTGGGAACTATTTACAACAACGAAGCTAGCCGTTTATCTGCCCCTGGCAGCAGGGAGGATAAAGACAGTGGTAGTCCGGCCGTATACATGAAAAAATCCATACGCTATTTTGAGCAAGCGCAGCGGCTTATTCCGGATGATCCTGAGGTGAAGAACATTCTTAAAGTCATGTATACGGAATTGCCGGCAGAGAAACCCAACCTGCCCTATTAGTGCCCGTTTACGCTATGGCCGTGTGATTCCCGGGCAGCGCTCCGTAGCATGCATCCGCAGGAAAATCACCCGCAAAGCAATGTAAGTCGGGGTGAAAGAAGCCGTTCGTGGGGCTGACAGTCCAAAACTTCTGATTTCTTATTAGTAAGTTTGCAGCCCGCAAACCCGCCACATTGGACAGGAACACAGTTATTGGAATGGTGCTTATCGGCATTCTGCTGGTGCTCTTCAGCATGTACAATATGCGGGAAGCCGAAAAGCGGCAAAAGCTTCTGCGCGAGCAGCAGGCTGCTGATTCTTTAAATAATTTACCAACTACGGAGCCGGATGTTGCCTTCCTGGATACACCTGCACAACCATCCGTGCCGGTAAATGGCGTAGGAGCCGTTACGGCTTTGCCGGATTCAGCTGCCGCCCTTGAAAAACAAAAACAGGATTTCGGGCCTTTTTACCGGGCAGCCAACGGCTTCGAACAAGCTGACACTTTGGAGAATGATCAGCTCAGAATTGTATTTACCAACAAGGGGGCAAGAGTGAAAAGCGTAGAAGTAAAACACTACATGACCCACGACTCTCTCCCCCTGATTTTATTTGACGGGGATGAGCATCTTTCCAACCTACAGTTTTTTATCAATAACAACCGTGTTATACATACCAGGGATTTGTTTTTTCAACCCATACATGAAAAAGATGCCCTGGTATTCAGACTGGAAGCCGAAGAAGGGCGCTACCTGGAACAACGCTATGCATTCAACCCTCAAAAGAAATATGTAGTAGATTATACGGTGCGCATGGTCGGGTTTGACAGGATTATCCCTCCCAATGCCAAATACCTTAACCTGCATATCAAACGCACCATACGCCAACTGGAGAAAAGCCGCGACAGTGAAAACCGGTATACCTCGGTTTTTTACAAATATAAGGATGATGATGTCTCCAGCCTTTCTGCTTCCGGCAATACAGAGGAATCGCTGTCCACCTCGTTTACCTGGGTTTCTTTCAAGCAGCAGTTCTTTAACCATACAGTTATTTTCCCGGAGGGATTCTCAAAGGGCACTTTAAGGTCTGAAACCATAAGCAACGCACCTGCTGCACCTGTAAACGGACACCTTAAAACCATGGAAGCCTCTATGGTGCTGCCATTTCACGGGAATGCCGAACAGGCCTATGCCATGAGCTATTACTTCGGACCCAATCACTATCAAACACTGAAAAAGCTCAATATAGATCTGGAAGAAATTGTCATGGTTACAGGGTTTATGTCCTGGGTTTCGGTCATCACCAAGTGGATTATCATTCCCGTTTTTAATTTTCTGGAGCGGTATATCTCCAATTACGGAGTGATCATTTTCATTCTCACGCTGCTGATTAAAATCGTATTGTATCCGCTTTCCTATAAGTCATTCAAATCTATGGCCATGATGAAGGTGCTGCAGCCGGAGCTGAATGCATTGCGGGAGAAATACAAAGATGACCAGCAAAAGTTTGCCACCGAGCAATGGAAACTTTTTCAGAGCACAGGCGTCAGTCCGCTGGGCGGATGTATCCCTCAGTTGCTGCAGCTCCCCATACTGATAGCCATGTATTACTTCTTCCCTACTTCCATTGAGCTGAGACAGGAGAAGTTTTTATGGGCAAATGATTTATCTACCTATGACTCCATACTGAATCTCCCCTTTACCATACCCTTTTATGGCGACCACGTCAGCCTGTTTACTCTACTGATGACCATTACCTCCATCATCTATGCGGTTACTCAGCCGCAGATGAATACCGGACAGCCCGGAATGAAATATATACCCTACATTTTCCCTATTATGCTGCTGGGCATTTTTAACAGCATGCCGGCAGCCCTCACTTATTATTATTTTCTGACCAATCTGTTGAGTTATCTTCAGCAATGGGCTACGAAAAAGTTTCTCATTAACGAGGAGGAGTTACATCGGAAGATGCAGGAAAACAAGAAAAAGCCCATCAAGAAATCAAAGTGGCAAATGCGGCTGGAAGAGCTTGCCCGTCAGCAAAGAGAAATGCAAAATCAAAAGCAAAAGCAAAAAAGAAAATAACCCCAGCGCCTACCGGCTCTTCTTCCGCGCAGGGAAGAGCATCTTGTAATCCACCTGCACATCTCCTTTTGAAATAGCTTGAAGTCGGTTCTTCAGAATTTGTCTGCGCAGCGGGCTGATTCTGTCTGTAAACAGTATACCTTCTATATGGTCATATTCATGCTGAATGATACGTGCCGTTATGCCGGTAAACTCTTTTTCGTATTCGTGAAAATTTTCGTCAAAATACCGAATCACAATTTTATCCAGCCGCTGCACATCTTCGCGGATGCCAGGTATGCTGAGGCAACCTTCCTGATAGGTCCACTTTTGACCATATTCCTTAATCATCCTGGGATTAATAAATACCTGCTTTATCGGCTCGCCCGTCAGATGGTTTTCGGCAGGCTCACTTTGTGTTTTCTCATTTTCGCGCAGCCACTGTTCGCTGTCTACAACAAAGAGGCGGAGAGACTGTCCTATCTGCGGAGCCGCAAGTCCTACACCCGGAGCATTATACATCGTTTCAAACATATTTTCAATTAACTCCGCCAAACCGGCATGACCGGGCTGTATCTCCTCGGTTTTCTTTCTCAATACCGGGTCGCCATATGCAACAATAGGTAATGTCATGATTGCTTTTGTTCAAGATAAGCCTGTAAAATTAAAACAGCACTTACTTTATCAATGTTTTGTTTTACCCTACGGTCTTTCTTTTTGTAGTTTGCCTGAATTAATGTTTGCATAGCCATTTTTGAAGTAAAGCGCTCATCCACACTGGCTACAGGAATATGGGGAAAATGGTTTTGCAACTGACGCACAAAAGCGCCTACGATAGCAGTGGCATGTGTAGGCTGATCATCCAGTCCGCGCGGTTCACCTACAACGAAGCATTCCACGGATTCACGAACCACATACTTTTTTAAAAATGGAATAACCTCCTCGGTAGCCAATGCCGTCAGCGGGGTGGCAATAATCTGTTGGGGATCGGTGACGGCCAGGCCGGTACGTTTGAGGCCTACATCTATGGCTATAATTCTTCCCACTTTTTATCTGATCATTGAAAATTTATCTTCGCCCCCCTGCTGCCTGCCATGGAAACCTGCTGCTAAAATCATAACAGAACCTGCGCAAATAAAAAACCGCTCTCTGCCGAGCGGTTTTCCTGTATTCTTTTGCGCACTGCGAATCAACTTTCTGCAACTGCACTCTGTGCTTGTTCTTTGAGGTCGTTGCCGGCAGATGCAGTTTCAAAAGGTACCACGTTGACGTAACAGCGGTTATTTCTCTTCCACCGAAATTCCACCTTACCCTCGGTAATCGCAAAGATGGTATAATCTTTCCCAAGACCTACCCCTTTGCCAGGATGAAACTTAGTGCCCCGCTGACGCACAATGATATTGCCCGGATATGCATGCTGGCCGCCAAATAATTTTACCCCCAGACGTTTGCTGTGGGAATCACGACCGTTGGCGGTGCTACCTTCACCTTTTTTATGTGCCATATTCTGCGCTTTTTATTTCTGAAAAAACTTACTCACCGGATGGATTCAATGGCAATTTTGGTAAGCTGCTGGCGATGGCCTTTCTTTACCTTATAACCCTTGCGTCTTTTTTTCTTAAACACAATAACCTTGTCGCCTTTCAGGTGCTGCAAGATTTTAGCTTTTACTTCAGCATTCTCCAGCACAGGAGCACCTGCCTGCACCTTACCATCCTGTTCTTTTAAAAGCACTTTATCAAACGTGACCTCATCGCCTTCTTTTCCAGCCAGGCGATGCACAAAAAGCTCCTGCCCTTTTTCTACCTTGAATTGCTGTCCGGCAATTTCTACGATTGCATACATCGGAGTAATCTTTAAAAATGTAGGCTGCAAAAATACATGAATAATGTGAAATGCGCAAAAACCATCATGTCATCAAACCCAACTGAGTCAGATGAGTGGTATGGTTGAACCACAGGAGTTCAAATTGATCTCCCCGAAGAAGCACTTTATACAGGGAAAGATTCTGATGCGGGTAGGTGTCCATGAGTTTAAGAGGCTGTTGAAGCATAGTGCATAACATGGCGCGCATAGCCCTTCCGTGACTGCATATGAGTATCTTGCGGTAAGGAGCGGGTTTTAAAACCGATTCAATGAACCGTACCTGGCGCTGCTGTAGTTCAAGAGGGCTTTCCCCACCTGGAATTTTCGCATGGTATTCTCCATTTTGCCAGCGCATCAGCATTTGCTGATATTTTTTTGAAGTTTCCGGGTCAGGCAGCTTGCCCTCGTAAATGCCCCAGCTGATTTCATCCAGGTCAGCATTAATCTCCAGCCGACATCCGGCAGCGATAAAAGGCGCAACGGTTTCGCGGGTCCGCAGCAACGAAGAGGCATAAACCACCTCAAAGCCTTCCCCGGCAAAATGCCGATAAAAAGCCTGTGCCTGCCGGTGTCCACATTCATTTAGTCCGGCATTTACTCCTCTGCCCTGTACAATGCCCTGACGGTTCAAATCTGTTTCTCCATGCCGGATGAGATAAATTTCCTTTTCTATCAACGCAGCAACAGGGTTTAATCAATGACGTGAAAGCTTAAAAAGTGCAGTTGGCATTATCATTACTGCTATCAATGGCATAACTTTACGTCCACTTTCAAAATTAATCCAACCTGTAATGCCTTCCATTGAAAACATCGTTGACCTGCTTGGACTTGCCGAAGAATGTCAGCGCAGAAATCTCCATTTTGCGCTTTACCGTATGCCCCATGAAAAAAACCGGCATCTGGTGCTTCAGCAGTCCCCCACACCTTATCGCATTGAACCACTTGAGCCCATTGCCACACAATCCGGGTTTGTATTCACCGCCTTTCCGGGCTCTTCTATGCCCCGCATACTCATCCAGCCCGACTTTGTTCTGGCCGATGATAACATCACCGAAGAAGCCCTCATCAGCATACTGAGAAAAACAGGCTTCTCTCAAAATGGCTTTAAGCGCCCACACCCTCAGTACACCAGCCGGGAGGCATTTTGTAACATGGTGGAAAGGGCATTGGATGAAATACGCAGTGGAAAAATCAAAAAGGTAGTGCTCTCACGACCTCATCCCCACGCAATCGCTGACGGCTGGTCCTCTATAGCTGTCTTTGACCGTTTGGAAAAACTTTATCCTGAAGCTTTTGTTTTTCTGGTAAACCTGCCGCAAATAGGCCAATGGATTGGAGCCACTCCGGAACTTCTGCTTACCCTGCACAATCAAACCCTCAAAACAGTTGCCCTTGCCGGAACCAAACAAACTTCTCCCGATCAGGATTTTGACTGGGGTACGAAAGATATGGAAGAGCAGAAAATGGTAGCCGATTACATCTATACCACACTGAGAAAGTTTTTCGGGGAAAATATTCACATGCACGGACCGGCAACGGTGAAAGCGGGTCCGCTGGAACATCTGGAAACCTCCTTCACAATACCCTTCAAAGCTGAGCGCATTACAGATACATTTGATGCCTTACTGAACGAAATGCATCCCACTCCGGCTGTGGGAGGCCTTCCCAAGCAACAAGCCCTTCAACTCATTCACAAGCTGGAAGGGTACGACCGTGCCTACTATAGCGGTTATCTGGGGCCGGTAAATCTTCAGCAGGAGCACAGTATACAGCTGTTTGTCAACCTGCGTTGCCTTGAAGTTCTCTATGACGGGCTTGTACTTTATGTAGGAGCCGGCATAACTGCCGACTCCAACCCGCTGGCAGAGTGGGAAGAAACAGAGTGGAAAGCCCAAACTTTATTGAAAGCACTTTAACTGCCCCTTGCTGAACACCGACAAGATTTGGATTCGGGACATTGCGGAGATATGTGCTGCCCACGGTATGGACAAGGCAGTCATTTCACCCGGTTCACGCTCTGCCCCTCTGGTAATAGCTTTCAGTCGCCAGCCGGAAATTGAATGTATCCCTATTGTAGATGAGCGCGCTGCTGCCTTTTTTGCCCTCGGCATGGCACAGCAGACAGCAAAACCGGTTGCTCTTATTTGTACCTCCGGCTCAGCAACATTGAACTTCGCTCCTGCCCTGGCTGAAGCTTATTATCAGCGCATTCCGCTGATAACATTTACGGCAGACAGGCCCGATGAATTCGTTGACCAACGTGACGGGCAGACCATTCGCCAGAGAAATATCTATTCCAATTACATCCGTAAAAGTTTTCACCTGCCGGTAAATTGCTCTGCAGAGGTAGACCGCTGGTATGCAGCCCGTATCATTTCAGAGGCAATTCATCATACCCAGTATCCCGTAGCCGGACCCGTTCATGTGAATGTTCCGCTGCGCGAGCCGTTGCATAAACTCGCCCACTATACCGCATACCAAAAACCACGTATCATCCGGTTGGTTAAAAACCGGTTTATCCTTCCAGCCGAGCAACAAAAGGAACTACTGCATATCTGGTCAGCCAGCACAAAAAAAATGCTACTTATCGGCTCCAACCCTCCTGATCGCAGACTTCAGCGACTCATAAAAAAGCTGGCTGTGGACCCTTCTGTAAGCATACTCACCGAAACGACCTCCAATATTACGACAGAAGGTATTGTGCGGTGTATTGATCCAACCCTGGAAGCAATAGATAAAAAACAGTATTCCGCCTTCAGTCCCCAGGTGCTGGTTACCCTGGGAGGTGAAATCATTTCCAGAAAAGTGAAAGCTTTTCTGCGTTCGCATCCACCTGCCGAACACTGGCACATTGATCCCGCAGCTGACACGGCCGATACGTTTCAGTGCCTTACCAGGTTGGTGCCTGTAGACGCCCCCACTTTTCTGCAATTGCTCACCGCTGCCGCCCCGGTGCATTCTGACTACCGCAGCCGCTGGACCCACGCCTATCAGCAGGCACAAAAAATCAGAACCCGCACCCTTGCCAGCTCTCCTTACTGTGATTTAACTGTGTTTGGCGAACTGTTTAAACACTTGCCCTCGGGTTGTAATCTGCACCTGGGCAACAGTTCGCCTATCCGATATTCTAACCTGTTTGAACTGCACCCCGACATTACTGTCAACTGCAACCGGGGCGTCAGTGGTATTGATGGCGTAACCAGCACTGCAGCCGGAGCGGCCTATGTAAATAAAAAACTTACGGTGCTCATTACCGGTGATCTGTCGTTTTTTTATGACTCCAACGCCCTGTGGAATAAAGCGCTGCCGGCCAACCTGCGCATCATTGTAATCAATAATGCAGGAGGAAATATTTTCAGAATCATCCCCGGCCCTTCAGAGCTGGACGAATTTGAACCTCTCTTTGAAGCTCCCCACGAGCTGACGGCAGAGTATTTAGCCAAAACCTTTAATCTCCCATATTATTTTTGCGACAACATGCACCAGCTACAGCAACAAGTAAAGTCATTTTTCCGCCCCTCTCCGAAGGCGGCAATACTGGAAATAAAAACACCTGCACACACGAGTGCCGAGGTGCTGAAAAATTACATGAACATGAAATAAAACATCTATGAAGACACCCAAACGCAAATGGACCCCGATAAAAAAGTATAAAGAGATACTCTTTGAATACTTTGAAGGTATTGCAAAAATTACCATCAACCGTCCGCGTTACCGCAACGCGTTCACTCCCCTGACCAATCAGGAGATGATTGAAGCCATGGACATCTGCCGCGAGCGGCCTGATATAGGAGTGGTTATTCTTACCGGAGCCGGTGACAAAGCCTTCTGCAGCGGAGGCGACCAAAATGTTAAGGGCATTGGCGGCTATGTAGGCAAAGATGGTGTTCCCCGCCTCAACGTGCTGGACCTGCAAAAACGCATCCGGTCATTACCCAAGCCCGTCATTGCCATGGTGAATGGCTATGCTATTGGTGGAGGCCATGTGCTACACGTAGTATGCGACCTGACCATAGCATCCGAGAATGCCATTTTCGGGCAAACCGGCCCTAAAGTTGGCAGCTTTGATGCCGGATTCGGGTCTTCTTATCTGGCACGCATCGTTGGGCAAAAAAAGGCCCGTGAAATCTGGTTTCTCTGTAAGCAATACACCGCCCGGGAAGCCCTTGAAATGGGGCTGGTAAACAAAGTAGTTCCGCTGGAGAAGCTGGAAGACGAAACCGTAGAATGGTGTAAAATCATTCTCAAACGCAGCCCTCTGGCCCTGCGCATGATAAAATGCGGCCTAAATGCAGAGTTGGATGGCCAGGCCGGCATTCAGGAACTGGCCGGCAACGCTACCTTACTGTATTACTTCACTGAAGAATCTCAGGAAGGGCGCAATGCGTTTCTGGAAAAACGGGAACCCGACTTTAGCAAATTTCCCAAGTTTCCCTGACGGCTTGCATGAGCTCTGAATCACTCTTGGTGTGGCTGAAAGCAGCCCGCTTGCGCACGTTGCCTCTGGCTATCTCCAGCATAGCCATGGGAGGTTTTCTGGCTACCGCTGAAAAAAGGTTCAACTGGAGTGTTTTTCTGCTGGCAGTAATCACAACCCTGCTTCTGCAAATACTCTCAAATCTGGCAAACGATTATGGCGACAGTGTGCATGGTGCTGATTCTCCTCAGCGGATAGGACCGCAAAGAATGGTACAAAGAGGTGCCATCAGCCGGCAGTCTATGAAACGGGCTATGATAGTACTGGCTATAGCTTCACTTATCTCAGGTTCTTTACTCATTGCGGCAGCTTTCGGCAGCCTGAAAGGAGCTTTCCCGCTGGTATTTTTTCTGCTGGGCATAGCCGCCATAGCGGCCGCAATAAAATATACTGCCGGACGTAATCCCTATGGCTATCGGGGTCTGGGTGACCTTTTTGTTTTTCTCTTTTTCGGCATCATCGGTGTAGCCGGCTCCTATTTCTTGCTCACCGGCACCCTGCATGGCTACATTCTTTTGCCGGCTGCATCTGTCGGACTGCTCACCACCGGAGTGCTCAATGTGAACAACATGCGCGATATGCATACAGACCGACAGTGCGGCAAGATCACCATCCCGGTAAGGTTAGGTCCTGTTTATGCAAAGTATTATCATCTGGGGCTGATAATGCTGGCATGGGCAGCCTCCCTGCTGTTTACCTCTCTTACATTCCGATCACCGGTGCAACTGTTGTATTTTGTGTCAGCGCCTCTTTTTGGCCTGCATCTGGTCAAAGTTTTTCAAATCCGCCATGCGGCCCTGCTTGATGGGCAATTAAAAATGCTGGTAGCAGCTACCCTTTTGTACTGCCTGACTTTCGGGGCCGGATATGTGCTTGCTGCATGAATATGGCTATCCATCTACATAGGCTTAAAGCCCGCTATTATCCTTATGTATTGCGATTCAAAAGTCCCAGCGGCACTTCGCAGGGCGTACTTACCGAGCGCCCGATCTGGGTGCTGCTGCTTTCTGAAAGGGACAACCCCACCGTTTATGGTATTGGCGAATGTGCCCCCCTCAAAGGGTTCAGCAAGGATGACTTTCCCGGTTTTAAAGCTATGCTGCATCAGCTTTGCGAGGATAAAGACCCCTGCCACTATTTGCATAATGACAAGCTCAATCCTTTCCCATCCATCCGGTTCGGACTGGAAATGGCGCTGACCGACCTTCGCAACGGGGGCAGGAGGCTGCTATTTAAATCGGATTTCACCCGAGGCAAATCCCCTATTGTTATCAACGGACTAATCTGGATGGGAAGTTACCGGGAAATGCAGGCCCGCATAGAAGAGAAAATTGCTGCTGGCTTCAGGTGTCTGAAAATG
>BPHB01000010.1 GCA_026003335.1 Chitinophagales bacterium
GTGAGCCGAAGCCGGTGTTGATGCCGTAGTAGCGCTTTCCCGGCTCCGCCATTTTCTTTTCCAGAAATGCCCGGCAGGCTTGCATTTTCGCTCTCGCATCATTGGCAAGCTCCAGCCGGAATGTGTCCGTGAGCACATTGCGCAGCTCATGCACCTTAAGATGATCGGTGGTGATGGGATAGGTTTTCATTCAGGATATGAAAATACTTATTCGTACTTACATGCCTGAAAAAACACCTCCGTAATTTTTAAACACGCTTGAGATACTTAGTATGTCATCCGATAACCCAGCAGATGGGCAACAGGCCCCAGGACGGATGCCAGGAAAATTTGGATTGGACAGGAATGGCCGCCAGATAGGTCTTTGATTTGCCGTATTTGAGCCAGTACATTACCTGCAACAATGGCGGATTGCCCCCTTGCATTTTCCCTTCAGCCGCAAATTGAAAAAGAGTTGTTATGACATCTTCCATGTCAAACGCAGGACTTATGGTCTGTTTCACTACAAGATCTTCAACCTGTTCATTCCAATGACGATGGGGGACTCCGCTCGGAAATGTAAATTTCTCACCCTTTGTTTTAAATCCTTTTTCCTTACCCAGTGAGAAAGACATTTTACCGGTGAGGATTTCAAAATGCTCATCAAAGTTTTTGTGCAGGTGTTCCACCGGGTTGCTTCCCTCCTTTGTCATCGTCCAGATAATTGTAGTTCTCTCCCCGTTTGTCGTTGAAGAGGTTTCAACGAATTCTATCTTTTCACGGGTTTTTTCGTTATACAAAACTTGTCCTTTGGTTGCCATAACGCTGGCTTTGAAAAAATTTATGACAAAAAAAACAGACTTTACAAACTGCCGGAACAGCTAAGATTAATTACCTTGACATCCATATCTCTGATACTTATTTTTATACTCATGAAATAACTACGTGAATTTAAAAATATACTGAATGAAAACCATGAAGTACTTACACCTTTTTTCAGTTTTCTGTTTCGCTTTGTTTTTTACATCATCCTATTCCCAATCCTTAACCTGGCTGGGTACGTTGGGAGGCAATGCCAGTATTGCCAATGATGTTTCGGATGACGGACCAGTGGTAGTGGGGTATTCTTATACCCCTGATGTCAGCAAACGGGCTTTTTCATGGTCACCCACAAGCGGAATGGTAAATCTTGGCGCCCTCGGTGGCGATGAAAGTGTTGCCAACGCTGTTTCTGCAGACGGAAGCATAATTGTTGGTTATTTAAAATTATTGAACTCTAGTAGTAGGCTTTCATTTCGTTGGACACAGACAACAGGAATGGTAGCGTTGCAGGAATTCTCGCAAGATGTTGATGGCCATGAAGCAACGGCCATCTCCGATGATGGTTCAGTTATCGCAGGAATCTATTTCGACAACGATTCATCAAACCCACAACGTGCATATATCTATACCACCCAAATGACTGATATGACCAGCCTTAATATATATAATGGAACCACTCACCAAACCCCAACAGATTTATCATCTTCCGGTGCCTGGATGGCAGGGCATTTGAGAGATGATCCCAATAATTCTTCCCAACGTAAAGCATTTCGTGTAGATGTTAACCCTGGTTCTCAGCCCGACTTATTAGGTACGCTTGGTGGTAACATTAGCGTAGCAACGGCCATTTCATCTGATGGCTCTGTTATTGTAGGTTATTCCACCGATGCAAACGGTGAATACCGGGCATTCAGGTGGAGAAATACGACCGGAATGGTTGCGCTGCCTTCATTCGGACCAAGCACTTTTGCAAACGATGTATCATCAACAGGCAGATACATTGTGGGTCATTATGATTTACAGAATCTTCCTTACGAGGATGATGACCGCGCCATCCTGTGGGATGCTTTCACTGTCCCGGCAACTTTACGCAGTCTGAACGACTATTATGCTGACCTGCTTCAGGATGGGTCAATTCTTGAAAATGCTACTGCCATATCGCCCAATGGCAGATATATTGCCGGCTATGGTTTCAACGCCACCACGCAAAGGCGGGAAGCATTCCTTCTGGACAGGGAGGGCGTTACCGGCCTTTCCGGAACCGCTGGCCTGCCGGGGGTATTCCGCCTGGAACAAAACGCACCCAATCCGTTTTCAACAGAAACTATCATCCGCTGGCAGACACCTGCTTACAGCCATCAGTTGCTTAAAATTTATGATATGCTGGGAAATGAAGTAGCCACCGTGGTAAATACATCCCGGGAAGCCGGGGAATATGAAGCGGTTTTCAGCGCATCACATCTGCCGGGCGGGGTGTATTTTTATCGGCTTCAATGTGGGGATTACACAGCGGTAAACAAAATGATTCTGATGAAATAAGCGCGTGCAGGATTTTTCAGATTATTTCTTTCAGCTTAGCTGCTTCGAGCCAGGCCTCTGTTCTGGTACAAACATGATGATACAAAATTCCGGTGTGAGCGGGCTGCTTGAACCAAGAGGGAAAGCCTCCTTTACCCCAATTTTACAACTTGCTGCCGGCTTTTTTGATCAGATTATCTTAGCATCGTGAAATCAAAAATGGTCTTTGTCGCAGCAGGTGTAATCGGGGGCTACGCCTGCGCGGGGGGTACAGTGTACGAGCTCTACCCCAACTTCCATACGATCGGCATTATGGTAGTGTCCGATCAACCCTTCCCACCCAATGTGACAACTTCTGTGCACTATGAGGAAAACATCCAGGGCAACTGGAGTGCAGTAAAACAGGGATTGCCGTTATCCAGAGTCAGTGCATTTCAATATGCCGGATGCATTTTGCAGACAAAACCCGGCACGATGTATCGCATCCGGTGCATCATTATGGACAGCACCTCAGTGCTGTTTGACCAAACCGACACGGCAACGGCACGAAATGAGCCTGCGCACGTACCCGCCCAGCGCGTGTTTTATGTAAGCCCGGGAGGCTCGGGCATTTCACAGAACATTACCAGCCCCGGCAGTCTGGATCAATCCCTGTTGGATATCCTGCAGGCCGGTGACAAAGTGATGTTGCTGCCGGGCACCTATTTTACCGGAGGTCTCCAAATAAAGAGCAGCGGCACCGCGCGACAGCCCATAGTCTTTGAAGGTGGCCCCAACGTGGTCTTGGATGGCTCCTTTGCCACACCCATTCAATGGACCCGCGTATCCACCGACACCGCCCATCGGGATTACAACATGTTTTTTGCAACACTTGGCCCGGTCAATACAAATTGCGTGGTGGCAGATGGCAAAAGACTGTATCCCTATCGCAACCTTCTGGAGCTTTCGCTCTTTCAAACCATCCGCCTGATTGATGCCAATGGATACATCTCAGGAAACTTTGATATTGCCCTGGACGGATTTTTCAGGGATGGCCGCAACCCCTCGGGAAATTATTTCCCTTACACCGGCTACAACCCCAACACGTATATCAAATTCGCGGATGGCTCGGATACCACGGGGAAAACCATACATGTCTCCAGGCAAAGTTTTGCCTTCAGCGCAGCCGGCCTGTCGCACATCTGGTTCAGCAATATCACCTTCCGGTATTTCGGTGCAGGCACCACCCGCACGGCATTGCATTTTACCGACTGCGATAATCTGCTTATTGATAGTTGTCATTTTCAATTCTGCGACCGCGGAGTTTCATTTTATGGAAATGCCGACAACAACATCATCCAGCATTGCCGCTTTGACGATGATTTGGGTGACTGGACTTATTTCCAGTTTAAGGAGACCAACGTGGATTATGGACAGCCAAACACTTTTTACCCCAACTTCTTTCCTTTTGCATTTCGCAACGTGGAACCCGGCCGGGTATATTTTGACCGGGATTTTACAGGCCGGGGCAATGTCATACGGTATAATGTCTTCCATGGCCTATGTGATGGCATTACCTGCCCTTACAGTCCTGGTGATTCCACCACCAGCAGGCATTTTGATATCTATGGCAATACGTTCATGCATGGCGCTGACGATGCCTTTGAGGTGGATGGCAACGCCTCCAACATCCGCATCTGGGATAATGTCATCCACGATGTGAGCGGCATTTCCGTTGCTCCTCCCTGCTATGGCCCGGTGTATATTTTCCGCAACATCTTCTATGACCTCCCGCAGGACCACTATGAATACATTTATCGGGATATAACAGGCTATCATCTGCACTCGGAGCCCGTGAGTACATCCCCGTTGAAGCTCAACGCCAGCTATTGCGATCTGCCGGGGGAAATCTATTTTCTGCACAACACCTGCGATACCGGACCGCAGGGACGCGGATTCTATATCCAGCAGCCGCAAGCCCAATCCAGCTGGGCAAACGTCATTTCAAGGAACAACATTTTCTACGTTGAATCCAATGAACCGGTGCTCTGGATAAGAGGCACCGATAATATTGACCTTGACTATAACAATTACTACTGCACGCAAACCTTCACTGCGCGGCAGGACCGCCCCGGATATGGATTGTATCACAGCCTGCAGGAAGTATCGCAAAATATTTTAGGCGATATAAATGATTCCGCTTCGTTCATTGAAACACACGGCTACCAGCTGGATCCATCAGCAGGATGGAAGAATGAGCCTGCGCATGACTACCACCTGCTGCCTGCCTCAAACATGGTGGATAAAGGCATCCTCATTCCCGGAGTAAACGATGATTTCAGCGGGGCAGCGCCTGACCTGGGTGCATTTGAACTGGTTGTGCAACGCTCGGAAGATACTGCCTATCACCAAGTGTTAATCACCGATACTACCTACATCCGCGACACGATCACATCCGTGCAAGACGGAATTACCGATACCATTGTAATCAGCGCTGCCGCAGTGAGCTGCGATTCTCTTATGCGGCAAGGTAGTGCATGGGCTATCACTGATTCTTTGTTCCTGAATGATACCTTATTCATACACGAAGCTTTAAATATACAGGATACGCTTATTGTCGGTTGCACTATTTTCATTACAGACTCCCTGTTCATTCCCGGTGTTGCCAGCGGCTGGAAAGGGGTGCCTGATGATCTGCCCCGAATCTTCCCCAACCCTAATGATGGTTGTTTTTATTTATCGCTGCCTGCCGGCTGGAATAAAAAAGATGTTACCCTGCATCTCTATGATTTGTCGGGAAAGGAAATCCCGCACACCTGGAACAAAGATGCTGATAACGGAGCGGTGAAGGTGGATAACCTGCATGCACAGGGCGCTTACCTGCTGACGCTTAAAGACGCAATCAGCCTGTACAGATTTTTAATTGTCGTTACGAAGTAATCATTACACCTGAATCACTTAAGCAGAGAATGTGCCGTGGCTGTTCGCGGGAAGGCGTGCCTTTACACGCCAGTTAATCCCGAAAGGAGCTTTTTATGTTCTGGTCTGTCCGGCAGTGATGCATGCTTTTAGCTCATCTATTATTATGCATGGTAAATGCAGCATTCAAGAAGCGAAATTTACCGGGCCACTGCCTTATCCACTCCAAGTAGTGAATGCAGCCCTTGCAACTTTCCTCTATTCCATACAAATAATACATCTGCCTGCCCCTGAAGTATTACCTTTTTTGTTCTTTGGAATTTACCAACTATTAGGTATGGTTTTACATAGCCCGGCCAATTTACTTTGCAGACAAAACATATCCACTATGGACGCTCATGATGCAAATAGTTTTGTGGCCATAAATTACATTACCTGTCGGCCTGAATACGCAACACGTTTTGAAGAGCTTTTTAAAACAAGGGCGCATGCTATTGACCATGCTCCCGGATTCCGCCACATGTATGTATTGAAACCTCTGACCGCTGAGAACAAATATCTTGTCATTAGTCACTGGGAAAGTGAACAGCATTTCAAAGCATGGACTCGTTCGGCAGCTTTTCTGAAAGGGCATCAGCGGGGATTTGCCGATTTACAGGCTGCTAAAGCTGCTGGCAAAGAGCCCCCAATGCAATCTGAGTTTAAAACCTATCAGCTACTGACCCGATGAAGACTATATTGAAGAAATTTGGCATTGCCGGACTGATTTTCTTTTTCCTGAAAGGACTGCTGTGGCTTACCCTTATGCTTCTGGGCGGAGAAATGCTGCTCCGCTGAATTCATGCTTAAAACTGGTTATTTTAGCGGGGATTCTTTTTATATACGCCAATGAGGGGTTTGCGCTTTGCTCCAAACTTGTTGATAATTACCTTCCTTTCTGCACTCCTTTCAGGCTGTCGTCTCATTACAGTTATTCAATTTGAAAAAGCGAAGAAGCATGCACCATATGAGGCAATCATTGTGCCCGGCTTTCCCTATGATCCGCAGAATGGGAAACAGAAAATGAATATAGTGCATCGCATTCGTATCCTGTGGGCCTATTACTTGTATCAGAGAGGACTTACCCAAAACATTATTTTTTCAGGTGGAGCTGTCTATACTCCTTACACAGAAGCCGGCATAATGGCTCAGTATGCCTACAGTTTGGGAATTCCTCCTGAAAACATTTTTCAGGAAACCCGTGCGGAGCACAGTATAGAAAATCTTTTTTACGGATATGCTCTCGCCCGTAATCTGGGGTTTGAAAAGATTGCTATCGCTACGGATCCGTTTCAGACCCAGCTCATCAAACGCAACACCCGGCAAGACCAACTGCCTGTTTATTATCTACCAGCCAAAGTGAGTATGCTTCTACGAAAATTTAAAGACCTAGATCCGGTAGTGGAAAATCCGGAAGAGGAAAAGGTAAGCAATTTCACCCCGCTGAACGAGCGTCTTACATCCGAAGAAAGAAAACGAGGCACACAGGGCGAGCGATTCCGGTCTCGCTATAACCTGATTCGGGTTACCGTGAAATCTCTGGAAGAACTACACCTGTATAAGAAATAACTCATCACCGGGATAGAAATACCTTACTTAAACTTACAGTTGGTGACTCTTAAACGGCCATTTCAGTAGCACATCCCAATAAAACGTTTCGGGCACTCATAGCCCAATCTACCGTTTTATGCTATGCTAAAATTCTTTTCGGATTATTGATAAGGTTCCTGTTTTTAAAAGGCGAAGGCTAAAATAAAACAGGAGAATTTTCTGAACTGAAAGAGATACAACTGTAAACTAAATCATCTCCATCCAGCTATTTTCTCGTAAAGAAATTGCCCGGCAGTTTCTAGTATTAGTAAATTCAAACCGGCACCGATAGATGCAATCGGCATCTTTATTACGGATCCACCAACAACATCATATCGCTGTATCAGCCTGCCGCTGATATCCAACACTTTCAACTTTATGATGTCATTTGGCGGAAAAGCCGACAAGTCAATGATTACTTCTGAATATCCTGTTTGCACCTTGAGTTTTTCCCTCAGTGCCTTTTGATCCGCGCTTGAGCAAACGTCAACCATCGTGGTCTGTTCAGCAGTGTCCGCACAGTTTTGCTCATTGATGTAAATGTACTGCACCACTATTATGTTGCCTGTGTCGGCCGATGCCGGATTGAAGACGTTTCCTGTGATGCCGCTTCCAACAAAAGTTCCTCCGGAGGGCGCACCGACTAAATTCACCGGGGGATCGGTATTACAATACTGCAAGGCCAACCCCGAGAAGCTGGCCTCGGGGACGGGATTGACGGTGATCTTGTTGGTGGCCGTATCGCTGCATCCGGTAAAGTCCGTGAAGGTATAGATAATATTGAACGTGCCGATTCCGGCATCCTGAGGATAGAAAATATTGTTATTGACCCCGACACCGAGATAGCTACCTCCCGCAGGCACCCCTCCATACATCGCGAAAGGCGCATCATGCTCACACACCGGAGCAAATGCGTCAAGCGTTACTGCCGGGATGGCGGCTACAACGAGGTCGGTGCCGTTATCGTTGGCCACCAGTGCCGGACTGGACTTCAATCCGCATGCCATCGTTGGCGGGCAGCTGGAGCACGATGAAGAGCACAAGCTTTTCCTTTTATATCCCCAGGGCAACTGGGTGGAAGTGGGCCGGGGCACTCCCTTTTTCATCATTGGCAACTCCGGCTATGGCAAGCCGCTGCTGCATCGCAGCCTGAACTATAACTCCTCCTTGCAGGAAGCGCTGAAGGCAGGTTATCTTTCTTTCGATTCCACCTATGTGAGCGCCAATGATGTTGACTATCCCATTGACGTGGCCATTTACCTGCGCGACAGCTTCAATATTGTTGAACACCGCTTTGAGCGCGATGATGTCTATTCGGTTTCCAGAAAATGGAACGAGCTGCTGAAGGAATCTATGAAGAAGCTACCGGAAGACTGGATGGATGCTGTTTTCAGAAAATTGCCTGAGCCGGCCGGTAAACCGCTTTAATGGAAATCACGGTTGACCATTCGCTAAGATACAGCTACTCCGCACCGGTTTATCTTGAGCCGCAGATCCTCTATTTAACGCCCCGCCCCAGCCTGCACACGCAAATCCTGGAGCATCACCTGGAAATTGTGCCGGCTCCGGCCCTGCTGGCACAAAACCTTGATTCGGAAGGCAACCTGCAGCATGTTGCCCATTTTCAAGAACTTACCGACCGGCTGGAGGTGAAGGTGACCATGCGCATTCGCAATTCACTGGAAAACCCTTTTGCCTTTTATGTTTACCCCTTTGAGCTGGCAAATTTTCCGATGGAATATCCGAAGCGGCTGCGCAGGGTGTTGCGCCCTTACCTAAAAGTGAGAAGCGACCGGCTGGTGGACGATTACATGAAAGGCCTGCGCAACCAGAAGGGAGACCCGGTCATTGATTTTCTGGGGGCACTGGCAAAAAAAATCAGCGGTGACTTTGGCTATGAATTCCGGGAGAAGGGGCGGCCGCATTCTCCGGATTATTTCCTTAGAAAAGGGAAGGGGTCATGCCGTGACTATGCCGGTCTTTGCGCTGAGGTCTGCCGCAGGTCAGGTATTGCCGCCCGGTTTGTCAGCGGTTATTTCCGTGGCGATGCAGAGCTATCGCATCATCTGCATGGCTGGATTGAAGTGTATCTTCCTGGTGCCGGATGGCGCGGGCTTGACCCCACGCAGGGCGTTTGGGCCGATGACAAGTACATCGCGCTTGCCGCCTCGCTTTACCCCGACAAAATCGCCCCGGTGAACGGCAGCTATAGGGGTGGCGCGGAGGCGAGAATGAAAGTGGAGGTGGTTATTCGTTAAACATTCATATCCTACCTCTTCACCATCCGCTTCGTCTCCACCACCTCCCCGTCTATCACCAGCGAGTAGCTGTATGTGCCGCTGCTCAGGTTCTGGGCGAACACCGTCATGATGCCGTAGCCTTTCTGCAATTCCACCGTTTTGATGATCCGCCCCGTGATGTCGAAGAACAGCATCTGAGCCTTGCCGCTTTCTTCCGGGATGAAGTACGAGATAGAGGTCTGTTCCTTGAACGGGTTCGGGACGTTCTGCTCCAGTATAACCACCTGCAGTGAACTGAGCTCTACCGTCAGATGCTTGGCATGGCCTTCTTCATCTCCCGATTGATCTTCCGGGTTTGATTGGCGGTAGCCTACCCCGCAGCATTGGTTGATCGTATTCTCAAGGTTGGTCAATCTGCCTCTTAAGGCTGACGACAGCGAGTCTATTCTTGACTGCTGCTCTTCTATGGTGGCTTGCTGGGCCTGCATGGCGCTGATGAGGTAGGGAATGAATCCCGTGTAGTTCACCGCCTTGAAGTCTGCCCTTTCCGACAGCGTTTTGCCTTGCAGCCCCTTGATCTCCGGCTGTACTCTCGTTGTTACAAGCTCCGGCAATATTTGCTCTACTTCCTGCGCGATCAGCCCGTGGCGGACGCCTTCCTGCAGCGACAGCATCCGGTAATCTTCCGTTCTGTATTCATAGCTTTTCGGCTTCAGCGCCTTGATGACTTCGAGAGCATCCTGAGCATCCATGTCCGTGATGTTCCTCTTCAGCTTTTGGTCTGATGTCTCGTAAACCGAGCCCGTCACCGTGATGTCGCCTGCAAAATGGCCTGCCGAGCTGGAATCCGAGCCGGTGGCGGTAGCATAGATGCCTATGTTGATACCGGTAGAATCTTCAGCTCCGAAAAAGCCGCCAACGTTAACGCTGTCTGAGCCGGAGGCAAAGGCAATGACCCCTGCGTTGACCGCAGTGTCGGCTTCTTCATCTTCCGACAAGGCCATTACTGCGGCATTGAAAGCGCTGGAGCGTTGGCTCATGGCGATCACGCCTATGTTCTTGTTTTCAGTGGGTATTTGAGCCAGACCAGCCACGCCTATGTTCATCGGATCATCTTCCGGGCCGGGCAGTTCCACTCCTCCCGCGCTGCCCAGGATGCCGATGTTGGCCACCGTGGCATTCTCGCTGACAGCGACCACTCCGGCATGCGAGGGGGTGACGCTGTCGGTGAAGCTGTAAATGCCTGCCATGCCTCCGGTGAATATCGCGCCTATTGTATCTCCTTGCGCCTGGATGCCCGCCAGGCCTGTGCCTCCGCGCACGGTTAGCCGTGCTCCGTCAAGGCTGTAGCTGATGCCGATGCCTACGTTGGTGCCGTTGTCGTAGATGAGCGTATTGCAGAGGACGTTGTTCACCGCATCCCACTTGGTGACGTAATTTGAATCCGTTGGGGTGGCGCAGGAGGAGACTTTGGCGGTGTTGAGTTCGTTGACAGCATTGACTAACAATGCAGTAAATTCGGAATAGTTGATTGATTTGAAGATAAGCGTATCCATAAGTACTGTCCCGTTTGTATCAATAATGGCTGGAAAAATAATTTCCTTAACAAGTGAAGGTAAGATTGAATCAACCTGTTGAGCAATAAAACCAAAGTGTCTCAAAGAATCCAAGTTTAAATAAGGAAAGCTGTCTCTTTTGTATATGAAACTTTTACTTTCTATCTGACTAAGAACGTCTAATGCTCCGCTGACATTTTCAATACTGTCTTTTAGTATCAGGTCAGAACCTCCATATTGTCCAAAAGCAAAAGTATTCCCATTGAAAACTGCCGCCCAGTTGCGATCTGCTGCTGCACTTGCATAAATTCCAATATTGATTCCTAACTGGTTGTTCGCTTCAAATGCCCCAGCTATATTTTGAAATAAGGAACCTGATGCTCTTCCTAAGACACCAAGATTATAGAGATTGGGTGGTGCAGGATCACCAGGGTCGTAATTGGCAAAGCCCATCGCACCTATATTTACCACATCAGACCCTTCACCTATACCGTAAACTCCAATATTGGATGCATCTCCCGCTGGACTTCCTGATGGTGTTATAGACATGCCTATTACTCCAAAATTTCTTTTGGTTGCATTTCCGCTTTCTCCGACTAAACCTGATTGTTCGGGAAAAGTGCCGGAAGATATACCATACACCGCAGTATTTTCGCTGCTATTCTGAACATGTAGTTTTGCAAGAAGATTGGAATTTATGTCAATTCCGATTTTGATATTCGTTGGTGCTGAAACATCCTCGTAAACAATAGTATTACAGACTGTATTAGCCGATGGCGACCATTTCGCAAGATAATTTTGAAAACTGGGAGGAGTTGGGTTCTGGCAAGCTGAAACGTCTCCTCCGGTCGCATCAGGAACAAGAATCACATTCCCATTTAGATCGACCGACAGAACTCCAGGTCCTGGGTTGGGACTTGTAACTTCTCCAGCCACATTATAAAGCTGTCTGAACTTCAAACCGCTGCCGCCAATTCCAGTGTGAGTAAAATTATTCGGGTCAGCATTTATTTCAAGCTTGTTAAGCGGACCTGAAGGATCGTTTGATAACCCGATTCCCACATTCGCGTTATTGTCACCAAGAATCATACTATTGGAAACTCTGGCTATAGTATTCGCGCCAATAGTAGTGGCATTATTAAGATTGTTGGGTGTGCCCGCACCTTGGGCATTGTAACCTATAAATGTATTTGCGCTTCCGATGGTGTTTCCAAATCCTGCCTTGTAACCCACAAATACATTACTATCGCCAACGGTATTCATTGCACCTGATTGAAACCCTACAAAGGAATTTCCTGAAGAAGTGCTAAAAACACCGGATCGTTGCCCAACATACACATTTTGTCCTCCGGTCTGGTTAACGCTACCGGCTGACTCCCCGATAAAAACATTATCACTGCCAGATGTATTCTGTGTTCCGGCAGCCTTGCCGAGAAACATGTTACGGTTACCGTTTGTAATTAATTGACCTGCTCCGTTTCCAACAAATGTGTTGGACGTACCTATTCCGTTTGCATTGCCTGCGTCTGCCCCAACATATATATTAGCTATATCTCCATTGTGCCAAAGAACGTACTTGCTGGGAGTTCCTCCGCTTCCTCCGATACGGTAGCCTTTATTTATAGTATTTACGTTAATATCACCTTCATTAACATCGAGCCGGTGGGCGGGAACGAAATTATAACCTATGCCTACATTACCACCAGCGGTATTATTACCTCCGGTGATTATCATGCGAGGCGAAGGGAAGTTGGTAAGGTTGGTAAAAAAGTTCAGCGAGCCGTCCTGCACGGTGCCAAGTGATACATTCGCACTTCCATTTACATTATTGATGTTGAATACTTGCGTTCCTATGCCGCCATTTGCTGTGCCGTGCAACATTCGCCATGCCTGGGTGACAGTAGAAGGTGCTTGAGTGCGGAAGACTTCGCCCTCGCTGCCTGCCGGCCAGTTGCTAGGTCTTGTAATGGTGTTGCCGTCAATATGCAAAAAGGATAACGGTTGATTACTGCCAAAATACCCGATACCAACTGCACGGATATAGTCAGAGGACATCCCTGCCGTATTATCAGGCTGAACAAAATAATTACTTAGCGTGCCATTGCTAATCCATGTTCCCTGACCCATGGCAGCTCGTTGTGCCATCAGAAGCACGGCTCCTATAATGGCGAAAACGAATTGTTTTTTCATTTTGACAGGGTTTTAGAGTGAATGATATTTATTCTGAAAGCCTTTTGGCTGTTTTTCGTTTGTAACTCAAGCAGGTATAACCCGTTTGGAATTTGTGATACATCCACTGTCATCTCCTGCTCTTGCTTCATTAACTTGGTTTCCGATAATATGCGTCCAGTCATATCAATAACCCGAACAGTTCCATTATCCTGATTTAGCTGATTGCCTGAAATAGTTATTTGGGCATCAGCCGGATTGGGATAAACCAGCATTTCATACATATCCCTTGCAGGGTAAAAATTAAATGTGTATTGACACGAAGCAGGTTTATCACCTACTAAGAAATTGGATACAAAATTGGGTAACCCTTGTGTGGCTCTTCCCATTCCAAGGGGTTGCGCGCCATATTGTACGTTGCATGCTGCTCCAATTTCATTTGGACTTTCGATAACTGATAAAAAATGAGGATTTGGAGTTGAAGTGATGTAATCCCATTCTCCGCTCAAATAAATTTTCCCGTCTGCTCCGATTTGTCCGTCAGATTCTATAGCAACATCACTGGAGAAAACAATTGTTCTTGATTGTTGTATAATCGAATCAACTCCTGAAGACAAATCAAATTGATAAAACCGGCATGGCCTACGATAGCAAGAACTAAAATATACTTTGAGGTTATCGGGAGAAAAAAAGCCGTGCGATGCAGTTGTGTCAACAGGTAAATCGAAAGCATTAGAAAACCTGCCGGTTTGAGAGTCGAAATCTATTAGCTGCATTTGTTCGTGCAACCCTGTAATTCTATAATTCCAAACAACCTGTACTAAAGCTTTTTGACCATTAGGAGAAAAAACTAAATGATAACCGCCATTAAGATTATACGATTGCTGTGTTATACCATAGTCTTGTCCAGCATTAGATATAACAGGAACCGAATCAATTCCTGCACCCGTGACCCTATATGCCCGGAAATTAGCTGTGCTTCGTTCGTGACCCACTACCCAATATGAATTACCATCACAGTGTTTGGTTACAGCCAACTGTTCGGTTGCTGGAGCGAACAACAGATTTTCTTTAGAAACAACTCCGCCAAGTCCGCTATCCAATCTCAAGTCAATCTCATGCCACCGCAATCCGCGCTGAAACTGGTTTTCCCATCCATCTACCGTAAATAGGTAATAAGTGCTGTCATCCTTAGGTTTTGGTACAAACACCGCACAGTCTCTCGGTGTTGATACTCCTTCAATGCCAATTCCGCAGCCATCCAGCATCGGTTCGTGATTTCTATTATAGATGCACCAGTCGTTATTAGTCTGATACCCAGATCCGAAATAGAAAAGCAAATTACCAGCGGTATCAGAGATAGAAGCTGTTCTTTCGAGGGTACTTATTTGCCCAAGCGTATCCGGCACAGGCGAACCGTTAGAAAAATCCAATCCCGCAAAATGACCAAAATACCAATGGTTGGTGCGTTTTATATCAGGGTTTTGAGCATTAGTTAAAAATGCAACGAAAAGATATTGTAACAACCACCACGTCTTTAAAGCATTAATCATATTCAGTTTTCTCATTGTGATCAGTTTTTTTTCTTAAAACCCTTTCATCACAATTTAAAACTTAGCTCAAATCTATTTTTTTTTTTTTGTGAAAAATCCAAACAAATAGCGAAAAAATTTATGCACAATCAGCCCCCTTCCGCAGGCGTGTCGCTTGGTCGGGTGAAAATCATTGAAGCTGTATCAAAAGTCAGGGAAACCGTCATATTGAGCGGAGCGAAATATCTCCACCTAACGATGTATGGCGTTTCGTAGCTTTTTGACAGTTTCATATTTGACGGCAGTCAAAAAGGTATGTTCCGATGAGCCGTGAAATTAAAATCACCCATCCTGGAAGGCTTTTACTATCTCACATTAGCAACAGTGGGTTGGATAGATGTTTTTACCAGAAATTATTACCGCGATGGGTTGTCAGATAGTTTTTCGTCATTGCCGGAAAGAGATGGGAAAAGTTTTCCTTCCGGCAATATCAGCCGGAGGCTGGAAGTTTGTGAACAAGACGAAGCCGAAGGGCCGGAACAAATAAATGTCCTATTTTCAGTTCAGCAGTTTCCGGATAAGAATTTGCTCTCTCGTTTCTATAGTTAGAAAATAAAGCCCGGCATTTAAAAATTCAAGCGGCATCTTCACTGCTGCACCGCCAGAAATGTTGTGCCGCTGTATCAGCCTGCCGCTGATATCCAACACTTTCAACTTTATGATGTCATTTGGCGGAAAAGCCGACAAGTCAATGATTACTTCTGAATATCCTGTTTGCACCTTGAGTTTTTCCCTCAGTGCCTTTTGATCCGCGCTTGAGCAAACGTCAACCATCGTGGTCTGTTCAGCAGTGTCCGCACAGTTTTGCTCATTGATGTAAATGTACTGCACCACTATTATGTTGCCTGTGTCGGCCGATGCCGGATTGAAGACGTTTCCTGTGATGCCGCTTCCAACAAAAGTTCCTCCGGAGGGCGCACCGACTAAATTCACCGGGGGATCGGTATTACAATACTGCAAGGCCAACCCCGAGAAGCTGGCCTCGGGGACGGGATTGACGGTGATCTTGTTGGTGGCCGTATCGCTGCATCCGGTAAAGTCCGTGAAGGTATAGATAATATTGAACGTGCCGATTCCGGCATCCTGAGGATAGAAAATATTGTTATTGACCCCGACACCGAGATAGCTACCTCCCGCAGGCACCCCTCCATACATCGCGAAAGGCGCATCATGCTCACACACCGGAGCAAATGCGTCAAGCGTTACTGCCGGGATGGCGGCTACAACGAGGTCGGTGCCGTTATCGTTGGCCACCAGTGCCGGACTGGAAGACACTACACGCACCCTGTAGCGGGAACCGTTGAGCGTACTCAAAGGAATTGTGCATGGGATAAAACCGGAAGATGTACTTGTGATATTCCCTATTGCTACCGCACCGGAAAAACTACCCGCAGCGTCAGATAGTTCGGCAGTGAACACATTGCCGCTACCGAAAGCGCCTGTGGCTGTGTAATACACTTCAAAGGCCTCGCCCGGACAATAAGGATTGCCGCTGACACTGTCGGTTGTTAGAGTCTGCACACTTGAAGTGCCGGTGATGGTAATGTCGTCCACGCCAAAGCCCGGATCGCTTGCCGAGGCGGTCACCTGGTTCACAAACCGGAATCCGAAGCGTAGCATGGCCTGATTGTCAAATGCCGGGTTAGAGATAGTTGTCTGTGTCCACACGGATTGATTTTTGTACTGTGCAATGGGTGTAGTCAGCAAAGTCCAGTTGACGCCACCGTTGGTGCTGTAATACACTTCTCCATAGTTGTTTGTTCCGCCTACGCCCAGCCACCAGAATGATAAAGTCACATTGCTGAACCCGACAGTAGAAACATCCACATTCATTTTGGCAAAAATGTTTTCTCCCGAGTAGCAAATTCCATCGGCTGCCAGAAAGCAGCAGTTGTGAATGGCGTTGCTTTCAGCCGCATTGCTCACGGTGTGCAAATAATTGCTGTTAGGATTGCCCATGACGCCTGCCGGCTGTGATGCCGTATTTGGAACGGTAAAGCTGAACGGAAAACCCAAACAGGTAAGCATGCCGCTGCCCCCCGCATAATAATTGTTAACCACGAATTTGTTATAGCCGGTTTGCCCCACCGAATTCATATCGGAGGTGTTGAGGTCAAAGGTGAGCATCCCGTTGTCAAAAGACTCGTAGTAAAGGGTAGTCTGTCCTTTAAGAGACAGCGAGAAACTCAACAAAAGGAGAGCAGGCAGGAGGCAACGCATGAGAAATACTGTTTTCCTAAAGCTAATAAAGGGGCGCAAGAATCCGCAAGACCTCCGGTCAACATTTCTTCCGTCACTATCACAAACCGGAAGTGCCGAATTTTTAAATTTGCCTATTCAGGAAATTCAACGTGAAAAATATGCTTCGCAAATTCAGGGGAACCGGAGTGGCGCTCGTTACCCCATTTACCGATGAGGGACAGGTTGATTACGAAGGCTTAAAACGTGTTATTGAACACACCATTAAGGGTAAAGTGGAGTATTTGGTTTCCCTGGGTACCACCGGAGAATCAGTTACTCTCAGCAAAGAAGAGAAATTAAAAGTACTGGAATTTACCATTACCACCGTGAGTGGCCGTGTGCCCCTGGTAGCCGGCTTTGGGGGGAATAATACCGCAGAGGTTGTAGAATCTATAAAAAAATTTCACTTTAACGGGGTTGAAGCAATTTTATCGGTAAGCCCCTATTACAACAAACCTACGCAGGAAGGTATTTACCGCCATTATCGCGCAATAGCTGAAGCATCGCCTGTACCTGTTATCCTGTACAATGTTCCCGGACGCACTGCCTCTAATATAACCGCACAGACTACCTTACGGCTTGCACATGACTGCCCCAATATTATCGGCATTAAAGAAGCCAGCGGAGATTTTTTACAGGTTATGGCAATTTTGCGGGATAAGCCGGAACATTTTTTCGTTGTTTCGGGAGACGATGCGCTAACCCTGCCGCAGGTACTGCTGGGCTGTGATGGAGTTATTTCCGTTGTAGCCAATGCTTTTCCGGCAGAGTTTAGTGAGATGGTTCGGGCTGCATTACATCACGATCTTATCCGGGCACGTAAAATGCAATACCGGCTGCTGGAAATAATGCAACTGCTTTTCCGGGAAGGTAACCCTGCAGGGGTCAAGTGTGCTCTGGAAATTCTGCAGATCTGTGGCAGCGCAGTCAGGCTGCCGCTGGTGCCGGCCAGCGATACCCTCAGAAAGGACCTCAAAGCCGCTATCCTCGCCCTGGAGAACTCAAAGGTACCTGCCTCTTGAAATAATAATTGCCGGAAAGCTTATAGACGCCTCGCAATCATTTCTTATCTTAGAAGTCTATTCTTTTTACCCCATTTGCACATGCGGTTTTTTGAAAAATTGAAATTATATGCCCTTCCGGTGGTCATGCTTGCCTCCCCGGGCTACGTAGCATCCGGCAAAACCGCATCTATTCCTGCATTTGAATACCCGGCAGGCCCTCAATTCACGGAAAATAAAGGACAATGGCACCCTAACGTGCTATACCGACTAAAACTCAACTCCGGAGCTATCTTTTTTGAAAAAAACAGGCTCACCTTTCATCTGGCCAATCCGCATGACCTGGACGAGGCATTTCATCACCATGGTAAACCCTGCAAAGAAGACACCGTAATCATTCATGGCCATGCATTTTACGTGCATTTCCAGGGAGCACAGGCCGCAACAACCGTTTCCGGAAAGGCTGCTTACCCACATTATGAAAATTATTTTATCGGCAATGACCCATCCCGATGGGCCGGGGGCGTGCGTGTTTACCGCGACCTCCTGTATCAGGATATTTATCCTGACATTGATTTGGTGTACAAAAGTGCTGAAGAACATCTGAAATATTCATTCCTAGTAAAGCCAGGCGGTGATCCCTCCCGCATTGCCCTCACGTTTGAAGGTGTGGATAGCCTCTGGGTGCAGAATAATGTGCTGTATTATTCCACCACGGTAAACACCATCCGAGAAGAAGGCCTGTATGCCTACCAGGAACAAGGGGGTAAAAAAATTCCGATACCCTGCTTGTTCAAGCTGCATGCCCGCACGGTGACTTTCCAGTTTCCGCAGGGGTATGATCCATCTCTGCCTCTGATAATAGACCCTTCACTCATTTTTGGAACCTACACCGGTTCACTGGCCGATAACTTTGGATACACCGCTACAGATGACAGACAGGGTAATTTTTATGCCGGAGGCATAGCGCGGGGTTTTGGCTATCCTACTACTCCGGGGGCATTTCAAACCACCTATGCCGGTGGTATTGCTACGGGCAACTTTACCGATGGCTATGATGCAGATATGGCTATCTCAAAGTTCAACAGCACGGGCACTGCGCTTCTTTACTCCACATACATCGGTGGCTCCATCAACGATCAACCGCACAGTCTGGTGGTGAACAGCAATAATGAGCTTTGCGTCTATGGCCGCACCAACTCTCCGGACTTTCCCACTACGGCCGGGGCTTATAACCGCGTGCTGCGTGGAGCCACGGATATCGTGGTGCTTCGCTTGAACCAAACCGGCACTGCGCTGATAGGCTCTACCCTGGTTGGCGGGTCAGCAGCCGATGGAGCCAATATTACTACACAGGTGTATGGCGCCAACACATCTCTGAAATATAATTATGCGGACGATGCACGAGGCGAAATCATCGTGGATGCCCAGGATAACATCTACGTGGCCTCCTGCACGCGCTCATCCGATTTTCCTGTTACTGTCGGGGCGGTACAAACCATTATCGGAGGCGCCCAGGATGCCTGTATATTTAAGCTCAACAGCACACTTACCACCCTTCTGTGGTCAACTTTTCTTGGCGGATCGGGTGATGATGCAGCTTACTCCTTAGCGTTTGACAGCAACGGCAACATATACACCTGCGGAGGCACCACCAGCACCAACTTCCCTGTCAGTCCCACTGGTGTTTTACATCCCACAGCGCTCGGGGGACGGGCAGACGGCTTTCTTGCACATATCAGCACCAACGGCAGCAATCTGTTGCGCGCAACTTACATTGGCACACAGGCATTTGACCAGTGCTACTTTGTGCAGCTTGACGGAGATGATAATGTATATGCTCTCGGATTAACTGAAGGCTCCTTTCCGATTAGTGCAGGTGTTTACTCCAACCCCAATAGTGGCCAGTTTCTGATTTCTCTTCCTCCGGATTTATCTACAATGCGATTCTCCACTGTTTTCGGCAGGGGTGATGGAACACCTGATATTTCTCCCACTGCCTTTCTGGTGGATTATTGCCGGAGAATTTTCATTTCAGGCTGGGGAGGGCAGGTGAACTCAGGAAACAATTACGGTAACACCAGCACCACTCTGGGATTGCCTGTAACCAGCGATGCATTTCAAAATACCACAGACGGAAGTGATTTTTATTTCATTGTGTTTGACAGCGATGCGTCCAGCCTGCGGTATGCTACCTATTTCGGAGGGCCGCTCAGTGCTGAGCACGTTGATGGAGGCACCAGCCGTTTTGATAAAAACGGCATCATTTATCAGGCTGTGTGTGCCGGCTGCGGTGGCAACAGCGATTTTCCCTCTTTGCCGGGGGTATGGTCACGAAACAACCCTGGCCCTAACTGTAACCTTGGCGCTGCCAAATTTGAAATTGAACCGGATGCCATTTCAGTTTCAGTAACTGCCAGCCCTTCCACCACCGGCTGCGCTCCCTTCTCGGTAAACTTTGTTGGTCTGTCCAATGAGGCTAAGTCTTATTTCTGGGATTTTGGCGATGGCTCCACTTCCACCCAGCCTTTTCCTACCCACACTTTCACAGATACCGGAACTTACACTGTCACTCTGATCGGTTCCGATTCACTGAGCTGTGACGGATATGTTTTCAGAGATACGGCAACCTTAACCATCATCGTAAGAGACGATAGTGTATCGGCCCATTTTGTGCCTCACATCATCAGCAACTGCGATTCATTCATCGTAAGGTTTGATAATTTCAGCACCAATGCAGCCACCTACATATGGGATTTCGGAGACGGCCGGGGATCTTCTCAGATATCACCGGTACACCAATACACAGTGCCAGGCACGTACACTGTTTCTCTGATAGCAACTAATCCGGCAGCCTGCAACCAGTCCGATACAATAAAGATGCAGATCAGTCTGCTGGGCATTGTAACAGCCGGCATATCCATACCGGACACTTTTGGGTGTGCACCTTTCACCGCATTCTTCTCCGCAGCTCCCGGATTCAGCCGGTATTTCTGGGATTTCGGAGACGGCAGTAGTTCTACTTTATCTAATCCGCTACACACCTATTCTGACACGGGCATCTACACTG
>BPHB01000011.1 GCA_026003335.1 Chitinophagales bacterium
ATTGCATCCCTGGTACGATAAGGTTTGGAAAGACCAGTCGGCGCAGGTGATTGGTTCGCTTGACGATTTTCAACTGGCCGGTGTGAAAGTCAGGGACGAGAACGGACGCATTTATTATTTTAACCTTCCGGCCATCAATTATGAACAGAAGGAGGTTTCGTTTTCGGTGGACCCGCCTTCGAATGATTTCAAAAAAATACTTTCCACTAAATTCATCAAATATTCCGATCAGGATTGTTCTCCTAAGAACAAAAAAGGAGTTTCGCACTCATACCGCACCAAGACGATTCCTGCTTACGCCTATGCTTTTCTGATTACAGACGTATTGTCGCCCGATTACGTAGATGTGGGCAACGACGGCCCCACTCCCGACGATTATGGTGAATATGTGCATTTTACCTATGAAAGGTTGCCTCAATATCGTTGGCGCCTTCCCATGACAAAAAATACCCATTGGGCTACTTATAATCCCGGGTTGGTTGCCGACCGTGGAGACGACATGGCGTTTTACACCTATGGAACAAAAGATGTCTATTATGTCAAAGAGGTGAGAAGCAAAGACAAAGTGGCCATTTTTTACACATCCCCAAGAAACGACGGTTTTCAAGCAGCCGGCGAAAAGGGTGGAATGGATGGCTCGGTCAGATTGAGAAAATTGGATTCCATAAAAGTGTTTCACATTGCCGAATACCGTCAGATGCAGGCCAACGCCCGTCCTTTGACCCGTGTTGTGTTTGAGTATGATTATTCATTGTGTAAAAATGTCTGGAATGCAAATGGAAGCAGCGGAAAACTTACCTTGAAAAAAGTAAGCATATACAGGGGTGAAGAAAACAAACATGTGCCGGAAGTATACACTTTTGAATATTCTCAATTCAATCCGGATTATTCACCATTGCATGTAGACGGATGGGGAGAATATCAACCACCCATAGTGGACAATGCCGGCGATACATTTCCGGCCCTTATGCATCCTTTCGTCCATCAAACCGCAAACCATGACCTCTATGCCACCGCATGGAGATTGACCCGGATAAATCTGCCACAGGGAGGCAGCATAATGATCGAATATGAATCGGACCGTTATGCCCTGGTGGAGGATGAACCTGTCAGGAAACTCTACCGTCTGCTGGATATCAAAGAGGTCTCTTCTCAGTCACCGAATTCGTATAAACTTTCTCCGGTACAAATAGACAAAGACGACAACATATTGTTTTTTGAAACGACCATCCCCGTCAGCACGCCATATCCGAGTGCATATGATATTTTTAAAAAAATGATGGCAAACAGCGGGGCCAATATTTATTTCAAAGCATTGATGAAATTTACAAAAAACGATAATATCAATGATGATTTTGATTATGTGTTGGGAATGGCCAGAGTATTGAATTACGGATTAAAAGTTAATTCCATCAACGGCCATTACATCGGTTGGGTGCAAGTAGACAACGAACAGCAAGGTTTGGCCAAATATCATCCTTTTACCTATTCGGCCATTATGTCGGGTCTGACAACCCACAATCATGTTGTTCAACAAGATTTTTATATCAATCATGACGATTTTGATAATCCTGGAAAGGTGTTAAAAATGCTTTTAAATAAGATTTTGAGTAATATCACGAATTTCCTGGAGTTTTTTAAAGGACCGGTGAAATCGTTGCATACAAAAGGAGTAGGCAAAAAAGTGGTGCCGGGATACAGTTTTATCCGTCTGTGTCTGCCGGAATACAAGTATGGAGGCGGTAGCCGGGTGAAAAAAATCATCTATCACAACAGCTGGAATCAAATGACTTCACAGGGCGAACTGCCCATCACATTGATTAAGACCTACCGTTATGAGTTTGAAAACGGAAAAACATCGGGCGTGGCTGCATATGAACCACAAACCATCGGAGACGAGATTCCCCATCACACCATTATGCATTACACAGATCAAACGCCCGCACCATTGGGGGTAAGAATTTTTCCGAGTCCTGAATACCAGAACATAGGACCGCTGGGAGAAATGATGTATCCGTCGCCTTCGGTAGGATATGCCCGTGTGGTAGAAAAAACGGAAGTGCCGTCGATCTTTCAGAATTTGCCTGCCGATGGCCGGGTGGAAGAAGAATATTACACTGCCGCCGACGATCCGGTGAAAGTTGATTTCACCCGGCTTATCTATCACCATGCTAGAAAAAAATCTCCTAAAATATTTGCGGGCATATCGAAAGATCATCAGGCATTGTCGCAAGGATTCTCTGTGGTACTCAACAACAGACATGGTCTGATTAAACGGGAGATTCATTATGACAATGACGGCGCACCGCTTCGCCAGGTGGTGCACCATTATACCAATGCAAACATTCCCTATCTCAAAAAAGATATGACCATAGAACAACGACTGCCGGGAATCGAAACCGATATCACCGTCGATCTCAGGGAGCAGCAGACCATTTCAGAATCATTCGAAGAACAAGTTAATTTCAATACCTCTTATGTAGGGGTTTTATTGCCTATTCTTTCCATGATTCCCACTTATGCCTATTCCGAAAATATATTCCGAAGCGCCACCATCACCAAAGTGATTCAAAAAAGTTATGTGGAAACACGCCAAACCATAATAGAAAAAGGAGCCAATGTATCCATGGAAAATTTGCTGTGGGATCCAATGACGGGTAGCCCGCTGGCATCAAGGGTCAGAAACGAATGGGGGAAATATCAGTATACTTTTTCTCTTCCCGCCAGACTGGTATATCCGGGCATGGGAGAGGCCAATGGAAAGGAAGGACGAAAAATAACAATCGAAACCGCGGCCGGTGGCAAAGTGATTCAGGGCAACACACAGATCGGTCACGGCGATGTGATTTTGGTGGTCAAAAATTTACAGGGGGCACAATACAATTTACAAACAGCGAAAATCTACCACATTTTTAAACACCAGAATGGAGAAGCATATTTGATCGACGAGAATGGCAACGGCCTAGCCGGGGTGTCGGCAGAATGTTATGTCTGGCATTCGGGCAACAATCATCTTTTGGGTGCAAAGGTGCAGGAAATCTCTTCGATCAATTCTCCCATTCAAAACAATATGATCACGTTTTCAAACTTAAAGGTATTGTCGGCCAAAGCCAATACATACACAGATTTTTATTCCTATCCGCATAACGGATGTCTCTACGAATGCGACACTTCGGTGCAAACCACCTTTAAATTAAAAATCGGTTCGAATTATGTATTAGAGAATCAAACCACTAAAGGCAGTCCACGGCTTTTCCCATTGCACGGGCAAAACGATTATCTTGCCCTTTCACTTGTCAATGTGAATAATACAGATACCATTGTACTGACCCGTTTTGACTCCAATCATCAGCCAAAATGGCAGAAAAAAATTGGTTTATCCGATTTTGACAACATAACGGCTTCTTATCTGGACTCGCTCAATCGGCTGTTTATTGCAGGAAAGCTATCGGTTTATTTTTCCTCCACTAATAAGGTTTCCTATTTGTTTTTAATGGTTGTTGACCAACATGGACAGGTGATCGACAGCAAAATTTTTTATGACAATAAGTTTGATTTTGAAGTATACGACATAAAGCTGGTTGGGGACTCGATTTATTTGTGCGGCAACATGGTCTATGAGAATACCGTCAAACCACTGTGGATGATTGTCAATTTTGACAATGCAAAACTTAGCAATGGACAAGCTTATTATTATCCATTACACGCCCCTTTTGTGCAGGCAGGGTTTGAACGTATGTTGATCAATGGGTTGGGAGTATATTTCTTTGGTACGGCCATAAGCAACGATTCTCTTTATGCGATCAACATTTTGATGAATCATCAGGCACAACTCAAATGGGCTAAATCTTTTTTCCTTAAACTCTTGAATACCGGCAATCCGGCATCGCCCCGAACCAATCCTGTGGTTTACAAGGACAAAATTCATACTTACACCGGAAGGGAGCCGGTATGGTTTGAATTTGAAGGTGAAAAGTTGCCCGTTTGGTATGTTTCAAACTTCGAATCTGCTGCAGATTATGATTTTATGTCGATCCTCATGGATCCTTATACGGGTCAATTGCTTGAGGTGAAAAAACATTATGTATCGAGTTGTAACGAAGAAAACATGCCTTACTTTATCACTTCAATTTATCAAGATCGAGGCAATCAACATCTCTTGATGGGTATACACCAAAGATCGAAGAATAGCGCATATTTCTTGAAAGGAAATCCGATAAGTGGATTTGATGAAGGGAATTTGCTGATGGTCGAAGGTACTCCTTTGCATGGTTTTTTTAAGCGTGTTGCCCCCTTGCTGAATATCGATATGACATCTCTGAGCAAAGTAAAGGACAATTCCAATGATCCTGCCAATCAGGCCATGAAAAAAAATATTTCCGGACCTGTTGGCAATGCCGCAGATTTATATAAACAAAATTCGGGGTATGAATATGTTTTTGGTTTTCAAAAGGGAAACGGATTTGTTGCCAACGATCAATCCAGATTTTTGCTTTATTCACGCCAATCAACCAATTGTGTCATCCCATTGATCGTGAAAGATCAAAATACATCGGTCGAACAGTTTGGTTGGTCTTTGTCATTTGATGAATTCATATCGGATACTTCTTCTTTGCTAAATGCCGTCAATCCTATGCAATGGGCTTTTGATACCGTATGCAAACCCGACGAGATCGAGGCAGAGGTATTGGCCACATGCGACTGCGGAGGATTTATCCGTCTCAAAAATTACAATCCGGATTATATTTATGAATGGAGTACGGGTGAGCAAGGAACATCGATCGGTCATCTGTGTCCGGGCAATTACCACCTCTACATAAAAATGGGTTGTCATACCCTGGCTTCTGCAGAAGTTTCATTGATCGAATTGCTGGGAAAAAACAAATTCAATGCATTGTTGATGAATCCGTTCCGTCATAACTTGAGCGGATGCTGGCGGCCTTTTGAAGAATTTTTATATGAAAGCCAGATAAAACCTGCGCCCAATCAGCCGATTGACTCAGTGCCACCGCACGAAAGAGGTGTTTACACGTCTTTCAATCCTTTCTGGACTTATCAAAACGGGTGGTGGAAGCAAAACAACAACCAATGGGTTTTGAAAGAGCGCATCACTCACTACGCTGCCTCGGGTGTGCCCATCGAGTCGAGGGATGTGCAGTTTAACTACACTTCATCGGCATACGGGTTTGCCGGCAAATACATGGATTATCAGATTTTTATGGCCCGAAGCAATGAAGCCGGTTTTGACAGTTTCGAAGATTACTATCCGGAAATTATGGGCAATTTCCGTCTTAAATCGCAGCAACAGGCACATACACATTTCCGTTTTGTCAATGACTCATTGCGCATCACATGGAAATTTGCCCACACGGGTAATCATTCGGTGGAAATTCCTTCCATGCAGCATATTGCTCTCAGCGGACGTATCAAAGAACCCCTGCCGGACAGCAATTTTGCTGCCAACAGCGGTTTTCCGTTTTATCTCACTCCTTATCATTGCTCCGATGTTTTTGCACCTTTTGCCGGACAGCAGAAGTATTTGATCAGCTTTTGGGTGTATGAACCAAAAAATAAATCAAAACTTGGGCCTTATGCAAAAGGACCCATGGGCGCCGGTGTTGTTTCGAATGCGAATGCCATCGGAGCCAAAAAATCCGGTAAGCTTCTTCCGGGAAACCCCATTGAAGTACAAGCAGATCCTAAGATTGACATGTACAATGTGCAACCCGAATTTTATATCAACGGACAAAAAATCAATGTGAAACAGGAGTACCGCAGTGAATTGATGGACGATTGGCGTCTTTATGTCTATCATTTTGAATGGAATGCAAATGTTTGCGATGTGTGGGAACTGAGGTTGGCCAATTATGGTCTTATGACGGCGTATGTCGATGATCTGCGAATCCATCCATATCGTGCGTTGATGAAAACCAATGTATTCTATCCGTTTTCCGGGTCGTTGGCCGGTCAGGCAGACGAAAACAATCTGCCGGTGTGGTATCAATACAACGAAAAAGGTGAGCTGCAGGAAAATGTCCGGGTAACCGGCAAAAACAAAGTTTTTATGCAATATAGATTAAAAACCATTCAAACACAATGATATGGTTACATGTTTCAGAATAAAAAAATTGTTTGACCGCATTGTTATTCTTGTGGTTGGTATTGCATTGGGTCTGTCTCTCCAAGCCCAGTCGGTATATCATACGCGGGAGTATGTGCGATATTTGGATACGGCAAATTTTGCGCCTGCCCTGGAGGTGACGGTGCCGGGACCGGGTCACATAGCTGTTTGGGTGGATTATACCAAGCCGTTCAACATGCCCGACACGTTTTCTTTTCTGATGAAGGCCTATCTGACGATGGTCGATGCAACAGGGGACACACAGCTGACGATGGTATACATACCGTTTACCTATATCAACAAGGGGGAATCGCCGGAGGTGACGTTTGTGCGTTTTGGGGGTGTAAAGCGTCTGGAAGTGACATTTGACACAGTGTTGTATTCGTTGCAGGACACCACGTCGATTATACCGTGGGCGGACGTTCCCGAAAACATATTGTTGGAAGTGATGTTGTCGGATGGGGACTGTCCCGGGGGCGCGTATGTGCCGCTGAAGCGGGGCTTGACGGTAGAACACGACCTATCGACGCACATGCTGAAGGTAAAGTGGACACCACTGCCGTGTGCGGAGTATTACGAGCTGGAGTGGATCGAAGTGGGCAACATCGGACCCTCGGGGCAGGAGATACCCGCCCAATCGTTGCGGTATTATTTTCCGCACCGTGCGATGCGGGTCAAGGTGAAGGGGCATGTTTTTGAGATGCCTGCGGTGTTTTACGGGGGCTACTATATATTTCGATATCGTGGGGTGTGGTACGATCCGGAGACACCCGGGGAGTATGTATACAGCGAGTGGTCGTTGGACGACAACTATGACGGGGAGTACCGCCGGGGCATAAAAACGGTGTCGCAGTTGCCTTCGGCAACGTGGAACAAGCCGTATGTAAAGATAAGCAAGAGCGAGGGATTGGAGACGGGGAAGAACCGTTTGTTTGAGTTGGTGACCGACGACGAAGGGCATTACAAGTATGTGATGCGCTATTATGACGGACTTGGGATGGAGCGACAGGTATTGGAGGCCGTGCCATCGCAAGGGGTAGTGCGCGTGTCGGGCACGTTGTATGATCATCTGGGTCGTTCATCGGTGCAGGTGTTGCCCGGGGTCGACAGTGTGAAGGGGATGCACTATCGATTGTTGTACTGGAGGGATAAGAACGGGGAGGAATATGATGCGCGTGACTTTTTGCAGGGCTTGCCCACGGATGGGTGTCCCGGGGGCATAGTACCGGACAGCATGAGCATACTGTATGGGGCGGCCCGGTATTATTCGTCGCAGAATCCGTTTATGGAGAGCGACGGGGTGGCCGATGCCGGAGGATATCCGTTTGTGTTGAGCATCTACCGTGACGATCCTTCGGGAGGGTTGATGTATGTGGGGATGGCGGGCAAGGAGTTTCAGCCGGGCGAGAGGGGCAAGAAGACCATAGAGAGCGGAGTGCTGCAGAGCGAGCTGGACCGGTTGTTGGGCAATCATGTCGGGGAAGCATCGTTTTACCGCAAAGAGATGATCAAGGATGAGAACGGTGGATGGATGATGCAGATCAAGCGGATTGGCGACGGCAAGGTGGTGGCGAGCGGGATGGTGCGAGGGGGAGAGAACCTGCTACCATTGGACAGCGAGTGGGTGGTAACGCGCGACACGATATGGAAGACCGTAGGAGGAGCGGGCGTGACGGGAACGGTGGTGTCGTCCGGTCCGTACTATCATTATGCCGAGGGAAACTTTTCGAGTACGGGCAAGACCGTAGAGATGACCTACCGGCTGGAGACGCCCGATGTGAACGGTCCATGCAACACGGGTTGCTATGATTGTCGTTATATAGCCCGGTTGAAAGTATCGGGTACGTGCAGCGGCGTGGTGGCCGATTTGCAATTTGAGCCGGGCAAAGACACCCTTGCGGGCGTATGTCAGAGCGACGACAATGCATTTTGGTGGCAGAGCACGTTGAGTTTTGGGGAAGAGAACATAGGGGTGTATCGTGAATTGATACCCGACTCGATGGTGATGGAAGCATATTTTCAGGACTGGCTCAAGCAACAGACGTGTATCAGCTATGTTCCGCCGGTGATAGACACCACGGGAGGGTGCGATCTGCCGTGCGATCCCGGGGACACGTTGTGTGAAAGCGAAGGGGAAATAAGCATATGCCGGATGAACTATGAAGTGATGTTGTCGCATTTTCATCCCGGCGCCACGTATGCTTCATACAAAAGGAACGGCAACACGGTGAGTGCCGACGACCCGCTGTCGGTGTTTTATTTGCAGAGCAAGTTAAAGCCCGGGGAAGCGGGGCTGTCCTACACCCCCACAAAATTGGTCATTCATCAGCCATGGATCAAAACAGGTGGCGTGTGGAAGCCATGGTATGTGAACGAGAACGGATGGCGCGACACGGTGTGGTTGGGAAGCGACTATAATGCAGCCGTGCAGGAAGTGATGGATACTTTGCAGCTGTATTGGGCAGGCGGGAAATATTTCACCTATGCCGAGAACCTCCGGCCCTATGCCTGGATAGACCGATTTCAACCGTCCTGGGCCAAAAGTTTGGTGGTGTATCATCCCGAATATGTCTACTATCGCGAATGCATGGAAATATTGCATCAGAAGAAAATATTTGTGACGGTCTTCAACGATTGGATGAACAGCGAAACATTTGACCGAAAAGTAGAAGAGAGCCTCGATACGATCAACGCGTCGGTGCTTGATAACCTTTATCAATACGATCCGATGTTTGCCGGGGGAGTGCCGGTAGTTCATTTCTGGCGGCCTTATGATTGGCAGATCACGGACAATGATACAAGTTGTTCTGTATACACGTTGAAAACCATATTTATGCAGATGCTGAACAATTTTTACGGGTCGGGCATGAGCATCACACAGGTGGCTCATTCTTTAGTCAATTGCGACGCACCGGGCAATCCGGTCAATTGGTCCGACACGGGTTTTCGCGAAGCATACATTATGTTGTACAAAATAGCCAAACAGTCGGCCTTGAAATCTTACCTTGACGGCAAGGCCAACGAAAAGAGAGAGATGAACGCCGCCATCGGAGATCCCTATGTGGATCCGTTCAAGATATGGAGGCCTTTTCCGTGCGGCCAGTCCTACGGTTGGAATAATGCTTTCATGTGGTGGGGGCAACATCCGTATTTATCATATTTCCAACAGCCCTATCATTTGTCCGGGCAAAAACGCAGGGGCGATTATGCCGGCAAGGAGAAAGTGTGGCACATGCTGTCGCAAGAAGAAGTGTTGATGCAGGTGGAATCGAAACATTCATCGTCCTACAATGGCATCATTCTGTCGACGGGACTGTGTCCGGAGGCGTATGAGCTTGGGGCGTGGCTGCAACAGCTGCATAAAGCGGGACAATGGGTGGAGCAGGGCCGCAAATGGAGTTTGTGTACCGACCCGTTGTATCATTTTCTGGGAGTGCTCACATCTGCTTATCCCCAGACCGACAGCATGTATGCCTCGAATTTGTACTGGACCAATACCGGTCAACACTGTTGGATGTTTCAAGTGAACAGCACGGTCTATCCTTTTATGCGTTTGACGGTAGACAGCCCCGGGGTTGCCTTTAACGGGACAAATGTACTGTCATTGCAATACATGCATGATGTTACATACGACACCGTCACAGGCAAGAGCCATTTCAAGATGCATTTGTGGATAAAAGACGCCGGCGGGCAGTTGAAAGCCGTGAAAGTGAACGGAGAGATAGCATTGAAGCTGACCGGATGTGTGCTGCAGCCCGATTGTCGATTGACGGAAGATGCAAAGGCACTGGAATCGTTGCTATGGCAGCATGTAAAATGGACAAGCGGGGCTGTGCTGAACGTGCCATGGCCATGGACATTGGAGATGCCCATGTCGCAGATGAATTATGTATATCAAAACAACCAGGCGACATTTGGATCATATAAAATAATGTTTAATTTTGGAGTGGTGCCGGACACGATGTATTATAGCGGAATGAAACCCTTGCAGGACAGCATAGGCGGGTGCACTCACGAGGTGTGGGTGCTGTACCACAAGCCGAACGGAGTGCTTGACTCGGTGAAAGTGACGCTGTGGAAGCAGAACAAAGCCGTTCCCCTGTATTGCTGCTATCCTGCGAGTCCTTGCGGCAACGATCTGTTGGCCGAAGAGCGGGCAAAAGAGATGGTGGTCAACCTGGTGAATGCCGTCAAGAACGGAAGCAACACGGTGGATATACCACAGGGGCTGCACATAGGCACCCTGAGCGGTACGGTGCAGATGGACACAGCCATAGACGGGCAAGCATACCGGGTGTATCTGCCCAAGAGAACGGATCCGGAATGTATAGTCACCATCACTCCGCCACTGCCACAGAATGTGATGTTTGCGCTGTTGGTAGACAGCGTGTGGGCCGACGGTATTCCGGATGCATCGGGCAACGTGAATCGTTTTTTGGTGCTTGTGAAATATCCCTGTTATCTGTCCGGTCAGCAGGTGTCGATGCCGTGGTGTTACGACACGCTGACGGTAGAGGGCTGTTTTGGCGTGAAGCCCTGCAACCTGCCGCCTTATATCGACTATCCTCCGGTGGAGATAGACAGTTTGGGCGAGTGGATTGATCCATGCGAGAATGCCTTTCAGGCACTGTATGCCCAACAGTTGTTGGCCGACTCGCTGGCATGGGTAGACAGTTTGCGCCGGGTGTTTTATGACCATTACCGCAACGGATGCAGCCAATACGACGATTGGCTGGTGGTGAAAGACAGCAGCCGTAGTTTGGAGTATTACACGGTGTATCTGTACGACAATGCCGGGCGATTGCTGGAAACCATTTCTCCGGAGGGGATGGACATGCTCACCCCCGCGCAGCAGCAACAGGCGAAAGCATACCGCAAGGGGACAACCGGCATGGCGGTCTATCCCGCCTATAGCAAACGTCGGCAGTACCGCTACAACAGTTTTTCGGAATTGGTCTGGCAGCGGACGCCGGATGGAGGCCGGTCGAGGTTTTACTATGACGGCCGGAGGCGTCTCGTGGCCTCGCAAAACGAAGAGCAGGCACAGCACAACCGCTGGAGTTTCACCCGCTACGATTTTCAGAACCGCCCTGTGATGGCAGGGGTGACACACCAGAGTACTGCACCTACCCCGCAGCAACTGAACGATACGGCCTGGCCTTACAATTGGGGCAACGGCCCGTATCGGGAATTGGTGGGGACGCATTGGGACGCCTTGCCGCCAAACGCGCCGCCGGGCTGGAAGCCGGGGCTGTTGCGGGCACGGATTGCGGCTGTTTGGCGTGATGATGACGGCGATGGGGAACCGGAACACCGGGCATGGTACGATTACGATGCCCCGGGTAACGTGAAGCGCTACCTGCAAGAAGTGGAATCGTTGAAGGAATATGGGATGCACTACCGCAAGCAGTTGGAATATGCCTACGACCCGTTGAGCGGCAAGGTGAACGAAGTGGTGTACCAGCGAGGCAGGGCCGATGCGATGTATCACCGCTACAAGTATGACGAGGACCTGCGGCTGACGGAAGTGTGGACCTCGCGAGACGGGCAGTATTGGGAGAACGACGCCCGGTATCGGTATTACCTGCACGGACCGTTGAAACGCAAAGAGACCGGCAAATGGCATTTGCAGGGCGAGGACTATGCGTATACGATCAATGGTTGGATGAAGGGTTTGAATGCGTGGAAGCGCGACAGCACGCTCGACATGGGCAGGGACGGTCTGGCAGGCGGGCCGAACGAGTGGTACGGCGTGGATGTGTTGGGCTATGAAGTGAAGTATTTTGAGGGCGATTATCAGGGCGTGGGACCGGGAGGTTTTCAGCGGAGCGACACGTTGACGGTGGCGGGATTGTACAACGGCAACATTGCCGGCAGCAGCATAGACCAGTGGGGACAGGATCACCTGCAACGGCGTTACCGCTACGATGTGTTGAACCGCCTGCAGGCATTTGAAGGGCTGGACGGCAGCGGCAACCTCAAGAGCGATTGGAACACCTCGTATCGTTACGACAAAGACGGCAACATATTGCGATTGATGCGGATGGGACCCAACGGGTTGATGGACAGTTTGACCTACCACTACCAACCCGGCAAGGACCAACTGCAGTATGTGGATGACGGCGTAGCCGCCGGCCTGTATTCCAACGACATTGACGACCAGGCGCCCGGCAACTATGCCTACGACAAAGTAGGCAACCTGATAGAGGACAAGCAGGCGAAGATGCTGATCCGCTGGACCGACTATGGCAAAGTGAAAGAGATCGACACGCTCTATCAGGGCAACCTCTCGCCCAATATACAGAATAGCACCCCCTCGGTCATTTACCCTAGGCTCAAATTTAAATACGACGCTACCGGCAACCGATTGGAGAAGGAGTATGTCCTGCATTACAAAGACATCTACTTAAGAGACCCGCAAGGAAACGTGATGGCAGTGTACAGGATTCGGAAAGATTCGTTATATTTGTATGAAATTCCCCTCTACGGCAGCAGCCGTTTGGGGGTGATCAAGGAAAACAAACTTTTAATGACCAAACTCACGCAAAATAAAAACGGCGTAATGTCATTGCCAATCCCTGTCAACATTGCCATGAGCAAAAACGCACTCAAGCAAAGTATTTACCCCCTCGGCAAAAAACACTACGAAACCACCGACTGGCTCGGCAATGTGAGAGTGACTTATACGGATAAAAAGAGCTGGCAGCGAATGGCAAGTTTGCTTTGAACGTGAGCAGTTCGCAGGATTATTATCCGTTTGGTATGTTCACGCCGAGAAGAGTGTTTAATATTGATGAATATAGGTATGGATTCAATGATAAAGAAATGGATAATGCAGTTTACGGTAATGGAAATTTGTATGACTATGGATTTAGAATTAACAATCCAAGACTTGGGAAGTTTTTGAGTATTGACCCGTTGGCACTAGTTGCACCGGGTTGGTCACCGTACCGTACGTTCTATTGTAACCCTATTCGATATATTGACCCAACAGGGATGTTAGAAGATGATTACGGATTAGATAAACAAGGAAATATTACTCTGCTTCGGAAGACAGATGATCCAACTGACAAACTTATAGCATTGGATAATGACGGAAATGAAACTGACAAATTTATAGAAGTTGATAAAGGGATTTTAAGTAGTAAGAAAACCAACACAGTTACTGCAAGTAATGGAAAGGATTATACTTTTGACCAATATAAGATTAAAGGAGACGATAAAGCGAAAGATTTATTTGAATTTGTTGCTGATAATACTGAGGTAGAATGGTCGCTTACAGGTGTTGGGGCAAAGAGTGGAACAGATGGACAAAATATTTTGACCACTTCCCATATAAAAGATTCAGAAATAGGAGGTGGATATTTAAAGGCATACGGGTATACGATAAGAAAGCACTCGCATAGCCATCCTTATAATAAATTTCCATCGACAGCTGATAAGAAGTTTGCAGAATCATTGAATTTGAAGTTTCCAAAAGCTACCTTGGATATATATCACAAGAGAGAATACTTCCAGTATGACAAAAACGGATTAATATCAGTTCCTACGATAGTTTTACCGGAGATGGAGATTAAAGCCCCTAAAAACTAAGACAATGAACAAAAATTTTAAAGTTCTAACAGTATTTGTGTTTTGTCTAAATAGTATGAATATGGTTGCTCAACACAAAGAAAAAAAAATAGAACTCTTGCACTTAAATATTAAAGACGAAAGTCTTTCAACAATCCTTGATGATATCATTTTACACGAAAAAAAATGCAGTTATTATGACTGTGGACTACTGTTTTCAGTCAGCATAAAAAATTCGGATAATAAATTTCTCATATCAATTGAATCTCAAAAAGACATTAATCTATTGTTGCCTTTAAGTTCATATGGTTATTTGTACCATCAGAACCACTTGTTTATTATACAAGGAGATCGTTGCGAAGATATATTTTCAACTTGCGGAGAAACGAGATTCTTTAAATATTTGGATTATAACCATCCCGATTTTGAGCTAAAAGAAGAAGATAAAAAAACAATATATGTCTTTAATGATGATTCTTTTTCCCAATGGAATTATTGGTATGTTAATGCGAAGTTTGTTTTAGAAGAGAAATCGACATATTGCGATTAAGTTACACAAAGCCCGAATAATCGTTTTTTTTAATCTGCCAACAAGTTCTGTAGGTTGTCATTTAGCCGTTTGTTGGCTAGGGCCATGTCTATCACCTTTAGCAAAGCCTCTTGTTCTTCCTCGCCCAGCAGATCCAGTAGCTTGATCTTCTCCAACAGCGTCAAGTTGAAAGCTTGGGCATCTTAATTGCTTAAAACCTGCTTCTTGCCCCTTCAATTCCAATAAGTTATTAACAATTAGGGTTTTGCTCTTAAACCCAAGTGGCTCTTGTCGCACTATACTTGTTCTTTTCTTTTTACTTCCAATCCTACTAAATTACAGTGTGTTTTAACGGTTAAAATGGGAAACAAAAAATAAACGAAAATAAAGAGCCGTCAACTATAAAATCATTACATTTAAAGCCCGCAGGGAAATGTTATGGCAGTGTATAGAATTAGGGAAGATTCCTTATATTTGTACGAATTTACCCTTTACGGCAGCAGCCGTTTGGGGGTGATCAAGGAAAACAAACTTTTAATGACCCAACCCACGCAAAATAACAACGGCGTAATGTCATTGCCAAAAACTGTCAACAGTGCCATGAGCAAAAACGCACTCAAGCAAAGCACCTACCCCCTCGGCAGAAAACACTACGAAAGCACCGACTGGCTGGGCAACGTGAGAGTCACTTATACTGATAAAAAGAGTTGGCAGCAGAATAAGTTTGCCTTGAACGTGAGCAGTTCGCAGGATTATTATCCGTTTGGGAGTGTGATGGAGGGGAGGGATCTTGAAACCATCGATTACCGTTTTGGCTTCCAGGGGCAGGAAGGGGATGATGAAGTGTTTGGCACAAACAACTTGTGGGCATACAAATACCGCCTGCACGATGCAAGGCTGGGACGGTTTTTCAGTGTGGATCCGTTGGCCGGGAAGTATCCTTACAACAGTGTGTATGCGTTTAGTGAAAACAGGGTGATTGATGGGGTGGAATTGGAGGGGTTGGAGTTAGTTTATACAAGAAATGGGCAGTTTATAGGAAAATATGGTCAAAGTACTGAAATAAGAGTATTAGATGAGGAGAAGGTAAATAAATATGCACAGGAAATGAATATGATGAGTATGCAGAAACTAGATTGGTGGCAAAGTGTTGGAGGCATATTGCATTTTACAGAACCTTATGACCCTAACAAGCATTCATTTACACCACCGGAAAGAATAATGGTAATCACCAGAACACATGAAAGTGGACAAGCAACCCTGGGTGAATTTGCGATTTATAAGACGGGTGAAGAAAATCCGCAGGCGCTGGTAACAGGGTATACACTGGAACGACCCGGACCTTCCACAACAGAAAGCGGTAAAAATAGGAGGATCCCTGCAGGATATTACAAAACCAAAGAACATAGATGGAGCCGTGGGAGTAAAAAATACGGTACCGACAAAGTACCCTTGTTATTTAATAACGATGTACCTTCCTGGAGACTTATACTTATACATACCGGAAATAAACCGAAAGATACTGAGGGTTGTATCCTGTGTGGTACTTCTCAAACTATAAAATCTCCATATGTTGGAAATTCTATAGAAAAATTTAAAGAAATCAAAAAGCAAATAGAGGAAGCCGGAGGATATAATAGATTTGATGTGTTAATACAAGAAAATTTCCAAGAAAATCAAAATAATCAGAATAACCAAAACCAATGATGATGAAGAGAATATTCAAAATGCAAGTTTTTTTGTATATTACGATAGGTATTATACAGGTTAAAATCCTTTGCGGACAGTCAGTAAAACACAAGGATATAAATACTTTAGTAGATTCATTGACATGTGCGGTATTAAAAGCACCTTGTGAAAGTAAGGATCTGTTTCACCTTTCAAGGCAATTATTGGCATTGGTTCCGCAAAGTGTGGAAGAATTTTATGAAAAAATCACCGTTCCGCCGTGTCAGGAATTGGGTTCCACAGGTTCATTAATGCTTGCTCTTTTGCAAATTAATAAATGTATCCCTCAATTACGTCAGGATTTATGCACGCTTTGCGTGAGAATGGGCGTATCAACCAAAGGAGATGCATCATGGTATTGGGGTATGCCGCCAAATGAAAATTTTGGTATACAGGAGGTTCTGCACTTCATTCAAGGGTATTGCTGGTATGCATTTATTGAATATAAAATTGCTTTTTATACCAAATGTCTTAATAGTTCATACACAGACAAAGAAATTTATTATTTTTTCAAATGGCTGATGGTAGGGGTTGAAAGTCCCGATGGCTGGGATGAATATTTGAGATGGGTCAAAGAAGCATATCCACGAGTATACGAACAGGCAAGAAAGGTGTATGATGAGTGGGAGAAAGAACCCAAACATTGAATTGAATAAAAGAAAAACCATTAAACTTTTAGCGAAGAAGGTTAGAAAGAATACTTTAAATTTGTTTAAACAACCACATTTACATGATAAAATCTAAGTTTAGACAAGAAACAAAGAGCGGTTTACAGAATTCGGAAAGATTCCTTATTTTTGACAGAGCTTCCGATGTATGGAGAGAAGCGATTGGGCGTAATTAAAGAAAACCGCTTTTTGATGAAGAAACCCACACAAAACGGCATCGCCACACCGGTGATTGTCACGGCAAGTAAACCACCCGTCAAAACAAGCATCTACCCCCTCGGCAAGAAACACTACGAAAGCACCGACTGGCTCGGCAACGTGAGAGTGACCTATACGGACAAAAAGAGTTGGCAGCGAATGGAAAGTTTGCTTTGAACGTGAGCAGTTCGCAGGATTATTATCCGTTTGGGAGTGTGATGGAGGGGAGGGAGTATAATTTGGCGGCTTATAGGTTTGGGTTTGTAGGTCATGAGAGAGATAATGAAATAAAAGGACTTGGCAATAGTTACTATTTTGGATCTAGAATTTTTGACACACAATTGGGGAGATGGCTATCGGTTGACGTTCTGCAAGCTAGGTATCCAGGATATAGTCTTTATCATTATGGATATTGTAATCCTATTATTGTTTTGGATCCAAACGGAAAAGAGAATATTGTTGTTGTAGGGAATCAGGGGGATAATCCGAGTAGTGATAAGTTGCCATGGTATAAAAGAATATTTGAAAATTCAGAATATCGTTATGGCGAATATAAACGACATTTTCTTGAAGCGGGATTGAATGCAGCAATAGAATTAAAACGTAATAATACTGATAATCATGAAGAAACAACATTATTGGTTTATAATGGTAACTACATAAATAAAGAAATTTCTTATTATAAGAAAAGAGCAGAAAAAGCTGGAATAAAATTTAAGTTAGTAAATAGTGCAAATGATGTAAAAAATTATATAAATGAATCGGGAGGATATATTCATGGAAAGAAAGCTCCTAAAGGAAGAACTCAAGATTTGATTACAGATTTTGTGTATGTAGGGCATGGTAATAATGAAAGTCTTTTATTAGGACATGGCCATGATGAAAAAGATGTATTGTTCGGAAAAGATTTTAAAAAAGAATCATTTAGTTTGGATTGCGATGTATGGTTGTTGGGGTGTGGGAATGGTTTAAACATTTTTGATGAATTCAAACAAAAAGTTGGCGGATATGTATTTGGTTATACTACAACAGTAGTATGGGGTGAAAAAGGAATCGGCTCATTTGCACCATTTAATATGGAATATATGAGAAATGGAATTTTAAGAGCGATTGACTACAATCGAAAGGAATTGAAACCCGAAGAACGTTATAGAATAGAGAAAGGAAACAGAAAAAAATGAAAATAATCTTGATAAATGTATTTATTGGCATTCTTTTGTTTTATTTTTTTTATGTGAATAAGATTTATTTATCTTTTTTATGGGTTATGATAGTTAGTACAATACTATTAATAATTGAGCATATTCTATATGGAAGAAAAAGCTTTTTTCTTTTGTTAATAAATTGTACAATTCCTGTGATATTTTTTACAGGATATAGAAGTTTTACAATATGGATGTATATTGGTAAAGATTTTGGAAACCTACCTTATAATTACTTCTATGAAGTAATACAAGGCATAATTTTAATGTATTTTATTATAGTCTCATTTGTTTGGATATTTACATTTTTATACTACAGATTTATAAAAACAAATTAAAATTACACTAAGATATAGCTCACCAGGAAAGTGGAAAAAATTCTAAGTTACACCTAAGTTTTTGGACAATAAAGCAAAAAATGGACAATTATCATAAGCTCAAAGAAACGCAATGACAGTCTATTGAATTACAAAAGATTCTTTATATTTGTATGAAATTCCCCTCTACGGCAGCAGCCGTTTGGGGGTGATCAAGGAAAACAAACTTTTAAAAGTTAAAACCACGCAAAACAGCATCGGCGTTATGTCATTGCCAATCCCTGTCAATATAGCCCAAAGCAAGCACACAACCAAGCCAGGCGTTTATACGATGGGCAAAAAACACTACGAAACCACCGACTGGCTGGGCAATGTGAGAGTGACCTACACGGATAAAAAGAGTTGGCAGCAGAATAAGTTTGCCCTGAACGTGAGCAGTTCGCAGGATTATTATCCATTCGGGAGTGTGATGGAGGGGAGAAATATTGAAATGACCAACTACCGTTTTGGCTTCCAGGGGCAGGAGGGAGATGATGAAGTGTTTGGCAAAAACAACCTGTGGGCATACAAATACCGCCTGCATGATGCAAGGTTGGGACGGTTTTTCAGTGTGGATCCGTTGGCCGGGAAGTATCCTTACAATAGTGTGTATGCTTTTAGTGAGAATAGAGTGATTGACGGGGTGGAGTTGGAGGGGTTGGAAAAATCAAAACCAAAAACAAATGAAGGCAAGACAGCACTACAAATTTATGAGGAAAAATTCGGGAAAATAAATATTTATAATCCTGTAATCAAATATTCTCCGATGGGTAAAGGAAATAAAAGCGGAGCGACGGGATGGGTTTTTGAACTTAGCTTTAAGAAAAAAATTAATTATTCTAACAAACTTACTACTGAAAATGAGATTTATAATCCCGAAATAGAAAGAAGAGAGAATAGAATTAACAATAGAATTGATATTTTTATAGCAGATGGAGTTACTGAAGGGACAATATATTTATATTATACACCCATTTTAGATGCTAATGGAAATAATCAGACCGGAAATTATCAAATAGGGATAGTTGATTCAGAAGGTACTGAGAGAATATTGATAGAAACAGCATCTAATAAGGAAGGAATGATTTCTGCCGAATTTAAGCTAAAGATTGGAGAAAATTTATTTATACGGACAAATGGAGGAAGTACAAATACATTTATAGAGGCTCCCAAGCAACAAAATAAAACATTTCAAGATAATGAAAGTGAGAATAATTCTGAGGAATAGCTTATATCTTCTATTAATTTTAAAAAATATTTATGTATCAACGATATACTCTCAAAGTGATACTTCGATGATATTTTGGAGAGAAGACAGACCAATAACGTGGGAAGATTTTAGAGGAAATATTCCATATAAAAAAGGAAAAATTGCTGCAGAAATTGCAGTAGGTCTTACATACGGAAGTAACCGATATAAAGGTTATACCGTTATTTTTGATATTTATGCATTTATGGATAGACAAGAATCATGGACTAAACTAAAAAAAGATAGTTTTGCATTAAAACATGAACAAGTCCATTTTGATATAGCAGAGTTGTATGCACGAAAATTAAGAAAGAAATTAAATGGCAAGAAGATTAGGTTTTCGAGATATGTAAAGTATGAGAGTTCAATGTTCAAAAAATATCAAAAAAAGATGGTTAAATATCAACTTTTATATGACAAAAAAACAGAAAGAGGTTGCAATCCAACAGAACAAATAAAATGGAATGAAAGGATAGCAAAAGAATTGAAATTAAGTGAGAAATATAAAAATCCGGAGGTGAGAGTCATATTAAAATAGAACCCAAAAAAGTAATATGAAATTTTTTTATCAGAGGTTTTAAAAAGTGAAGAAAAATATGCGTGAGTTAAAAAATAGTTTTTAATGAGAAACCCCACGCAAAACGGCATCGCCACACCGGTGATTATGACGGCAGGCAAACCACCCGCCAAAACAAGCATCTACCCCCTCGGCAAAAAACACTACGAAAGCACCGACTGGTTAGGCAACGTGAGGGTGACTTACACCGACAAA
>BPHB01000012.1 GCA_026003335.1 Chitinophagales bacterium
TGAAGGCCTCAGTGTCTGGATCAGCACCGACTTTGTCTGCGATCCCAACCTGGCCACCTGGCAGCCCCTGCAAGCCAACCTGGCCAACCAGAGCACCCCCGACCACGAGTGGGTTGCCTCCGGCGACATCGACCTCTCCCCCTGGCAGGGAGAAACGGTCTTCATCGGCTTCAAATACGTCGGCAGCAGCCCCTCCGGCCTGACCACTTCTTTCAGGATTGACAATGTGGTGGTTGAATAGAGTTTAGGGTGTAGGGTTTAGGGTTTAGGGTTTAGGGTTTAGGGTTGGGGAAAGCGCTACGCTGATTGTCCCAGTGGTTCTCTGTGTCTTCTCTGTGGACCTCCGTGTAACTTGGATCAAACCTGACAGGCTCGTCTGTCAAAGGGCAAGGACAGGCTGGACTAATGGCGGAAGTTGAGTGAAGGCTATAGCATTGGCTGTGCTACCTCTCCCTCTTAGTTCCTCGGTTCCTCAGTTCTTCAATTCCTCAACTCCTCCTCAAATCTTCACATTCAAATCCACCCGGAAGCGGGATTGGCTGGATGAATCGGGAACCCGGCTTTGGCTGACCAGGCGCCAGAAATGGAGGGAAATTTGGCTGTCGAAAGCCCGGGCGATGCCGAAAACGTGGCCCTTGAAATTGGTTTGCCGAAGGAGATCATCCTGGACAAAGGGGTAGAATCGGCGTCCTTTTCAATGCGCTGGTATTGGTAATAGAGGCGCCACTGCCCCGCCTCACCAAGGCTGCCCCAGCTGAATCCCAGCGCCAGGCCGGTGTTCTCTCTTTTCGCCAAAGGGTTGTAGATGAGCTATGTTTTCAGGTTGAGTGGCTGCCACCAGAGCGGCATTTTCAGAAGGAGAAAATTGTCTAAGACATTGAAGCCCGAGCTGTAGCGAGTGGTCAACACACTGTCGGAGCCTTCCAACTCCCACTTCGTGTAAACAGCATTGCCGGCATTGGCATCAAAGGAGAGGCTGTTCAGTTCGCTGTCCTTCACATTGCTGAAATGGTAAACATCGCTTGCCAGATCGAGCTCCCAGCCATTTTGCATGGCTGTATTCTAGGCCACCTGCGCCGTTTGCATCCACTGCGCCTTTCCGGATTTGCGGAATTGAGAGAGCTGGAAAAGGCCCCCACTCAAACTGATGCGGCTGTTTTTACCGGCTTGCATATTGCGGAAGGTCAGGGCAGCGCCCTCTGGTTGGATGTCGTCGTCCCAGGTCAACTCCGAATACACCCCGGAGTTGGTCTGCACGTTGGGCATCTTGCCCAGCCACAGGCCGAAGTGGTTCCATTTGGCGGGCTGGTACAGCAGGTAGGCCCGGTCAATGACGAGTTGCACCTGGTTGAAGCCGTCGGTGAAATTGGCGTAAGGCGAATTGGGGTCGTCGGGATTGGAAGTCGTCACAAGGCGCACGTCCACTTTTACCGAAGGGCTGATAACGGCACCTACCCCACCCCGCAGCCGCAGCCGGCCCCGGAAACGGTTGTCGTTGGCGCCGTAGTCCTGCTCGGCCCTTACCCGCAGATCGCCGTAAGGTTGCAGCGACTTGTAACGGTCCAACTGGCGCAGTTCATCGGAAAGCTGGAGCAGTTCGGGATTTTGGGTGCCGCCGTGTTCTTCCTTCGGCAAAACGGGCTGCCAGCTATCAACCTTGGTCAATTTTCCGGCTTCGACAACCACATACACCTCCCGGTCTTCGCCCTGCCGGTTGCGGGTCCTGATGATGTAGCTGCCCGCCGGCAACTGCACCCGGGTGGGAGTTTCGTCGTTGAGGCTCAGCTGATTGGACACCCTGCGCACCAGCTTGCGGTCGCTGGTATATATCTCGTAGGGCAAGTGCGGGCAGTAAAAAGTACCGCCGTCCTCAACGGCATAAGTCGGCGTGAACACCACCAGGCTGCCCATTTCATCATTGACGGTGATGGTGCCTTCCCGGGCCCCGATGAAACGCTTCATGACCAGCCGTTGCCCCTCTGCCGACAAGGTCCAGTCCACAAAAGCCGCCACCTCGCTTCTGCCGGGCCACCAAAGCAGGTACAGCGGCCGGGTGATGGGGTAAGCTGGATTGGTGAGCCGCAGGGGTTGGCCGTCCACCATCAGCCCTTTTACTTTTTCTTCCTTCGTCAAAAAAGAAAAACTCAGGTGGCCGATTCCACCGGGGTCGTTTTGGAGCCGTTCCAGTATGTCTGCATCGGGGGCCACGGTCTCACAACCCGCATAATCGGCACTGCCCAGCACCACCGAGCGGAACACCTTGTGCGTTGCCGACTCAACGGCCGTGATGTAGGGGTGAATCTCCAGCTCCGGTCCGCCGAGCTCCTTCCAGTTGGTGATCTGACCGGTAAAGATGCCTTTCAGCTGACTCAGCGTCAGGTTGTTCACCGGATTCTCCGGGTGGGTGAGCACCGCAATGGCATCCCAGCCGATGAGGGCGCTGGCCACCCCCCGCTGCAGGGTTTTTGCCGAAGGAATATTGGCGACCCCTGCCAGGTCGCAGCGCCCCTCCACAATGGCCAGCTCCCCGCCGGCGCTTTCCGGCGCCGTGTGCAGGTCGAACCAGGCAGCCTCGTACACCGAATCCGCATCGGAAATGAAATTGCCGATGGTGGAAGAACCGACGTAATGAAGATGCACCTCCTGCGCTGAGGCCCCTGAGGAGAGAAAACTGAGAAGACTTGCAAGGAACAATCCTCCCGCAAAACCGGATGGTCTCATAGCTCTGCTATTTGGTCACAAATGTTTGGCGAAAGATAGAGCGGATCGAGGTAAATGCCAGAGGCCAAGGGGATGGCTGTTGGGGCAGTGCTCGCTAATGGAATCCGATCAGGCAATTTTTTTCATCAAGAATTAATGGATAAAACATCCACCACCCCCTCCCCTGCCACCCATCCCCCCGTCCAGGCGGCCTGGAAGTTGAAGCCGCCGGTGAAGGGCAGTTCCGTGCTCCGCAAGTTTTCCAGCTTTTTTTGAGTGTATCGCCCATTGAGCCACAGATGAGAGAGGTTTCTATACGGTGGATCAATGCGCTGTCGTCTAATTGCCGTTTCATTCCACCACAAATTTTTCTGTCCTCACGAGGCGCTCACCCTCAAAGCATTGAAGAAAGTAAATGCCCGGCTCATAATCCCACACCGGGATGATCAAAGTAACGTCCCGCTGTTTTGTTTCGAATGATTTGAGTGTTTTGCCTTGCAAATCTTTCACTTTAAATGAAGCGCCTTTGCCATCCGCTGAATAATACCACACATTCAGGAAATCTGAGGCAGGATTAGGATAGAGCGTAAGCCTCACGTCCCTTTCCCTGTTTTCTTCGCTGGCATTCACCAAATGACACCCCGGCACTAGACAGCCATACTCGTCCACTTTCATGATCCAGCCGGGAGCAGTTTGGCCCAGGTTGAGCGTAGTGCCCACTATCACATACCCGCCGTCGGGTGTTTGTTTGAGATCGTAGGGCGTAGGGTCAACATCTACTCCATCGAAGATGGTATAGTACCGTGCCCAAAGGCTATCCCCTTTTGGCGACACTTTAACTATCCAGCTACCGGACATCGGCTCCGGCCCGGAAACATCGTCAGCTACCTTGCCTACTGCTACGAAGCCACTGCCGTCTGCAGAGGCGACCATTTCGACCAACCCGGTCTGGGTAGTGGGAAATACGCCCCGTAGCGGCGTACTCCAGACTACATTCCTGTCTGCATCCAATTTGAAGATCATGGCGTCCCAATTGATGTAGTGCAATGTCGGATGCACCGGGACTTCGATCCCTATGCCACTGGCCACTACCAGACCGCCGTCAGGCGTTTTTATCATGGCCTTGGCTTCGTCCTGCAATATCCCTGGAGGAGAAAGGTATTGCCAGATGACTTCGCCGGTACTGTCGGTTTTAATGATGTAGGTGCGGCTGGAGAAATTTGTGGATGTTAGGTTTAGGTTATTTCTGTCAGCACCTATGATGAACCCGCCATCATTATCTAATATAACCGACCGGGCAGTTTCCTGGAATGCAGTTCCGTAAGCTTTATAGTGGAGAATATTGTATTCTGAGTCTAAGATCAAAAGAGAAATGTCGAAGTCATTGTATGCAAGCGATTCATGACCTATCAAAATAATGAATCCTCCGTCCGGTTTTATTCTAACCGCTTTTGGAACAAGCCAGGTTTGTTTAGGATAAAGGATGCTGAGGTATTCTTTTGTCAAAATAGTGTCCCCCTCCTGATTGTACAAATAGAGAATTGCTCTTGCATAAAAGTCATCTTTTATTCCAACATTGACAAGATTGCCTTGGGCCGTACTAAATAAATCTCCGAGATCATTAAAGTATAAAATATCTGGGTGTTTAATAACTTTTAGCAATAGCAATTCACCGTTTAGGTCAATTTTCCCAAACATGGCTCCAGTTCTCAATGGTGATATGGTATCTACAAATGTTCCTGTAAAATAGTAACAACTGTCTGTTGGTAATACTGCCGTAAACCTTACCAAAGGGAAATCAGTATAAATCAGTTTGTGAAAAGTATTTTGCCCCTGCCCGTGAATAAAGTTGAGTAGAATCACCAGTATGATTATCAATTGCTTCATCAGATTGAATTTTCAGGTATTAACTATCTCCCGCCCTCAACCCTCCCCACCACCCCCTCCCCCGCCACCCATCCCCCCGTCCAGGCGGCCTGGAAGTTGAAGCCGCCGGTGATGGCGTCGATGTCGAGCACCTCACCGGCGAGGAAGAGGCCGGGGATGAGCTTGCTTTCGAAGCGGCGAAAGTCCACCTCGTGGAGGGCCACACCACCGGCGGTGACGAATTCTTCTTTGAAGGTGCTTTTGCCGGTGACGGGCAGGCGGCATTCGCTGAGTTGCGAAGCGAGGGCGTACAATTGGGCCTTGCTGAGGTCAGCCCAGTTCTTTTTCTCGTCGATTCATTTCCAACTTCAATTTCATTGCTTTAAAACTTTTTCAATTTCGGAATATGTACCAACTTGACTGGGACGTGTAGCATTGTTGTTGACGATTCTTCCTTGCCGGTTAAGTATCATATACCTTGGAATTCCAATGACTCCTAACCTGTCCAATATTTCATTTGCATGTTCACTTTCCAGTATTACATGAAAGACCTTACTACTTTTGGGGAATTTTTTTTCTACAAATTCTTTCCAGGTATCAATACTTCTGTCAAGCGAAACAAACAGGAAAACGAGATCATCTTCATTTCGATAATTTTCCACCATTTCTATAGAGTGAGGTATTTCCGTCCTGCACGGCTGGCACCATGTAGCCCAAAAGTCCACAAACACCACCTTTCCATATAGATACGATCTGTCTAAAACATCACCATCAGGCAGCAAAAGTGAAGAGGTAGGTAGTAATGACCAAAAATCTGGATACTCCTGATAGTCATATGCAATTCTCAATCGAGCCTTTAATTCTTCGGGAGCATTACTCTTTTGAAATTTTCGATAGAGCTTATCAATCTTATCATATCGGCTTTGAATTCCATCAATTAAAATTTGTGCCTGAACATAATACAAAGGGGTACCTGAATAAAGCTCAGAGGATAGTTTAATTTTTCCTTCAACATCAAACGCTGCTAAAGGATGGCCCTTAGTGGTTGCTGAATATTCATAACTAAAATGATAAAGAAGGAATTCTAGATAAGCTGGATTGTTTATTGCATTCTCATTATTTATGGAAACCTCAGATATTAGTTGGAAATAATCCCGGGGAAGTTCTTCCTTATTGTAAATCGACGACAGCATCGGATACGTAAGTAACATTTTTGCTGTGCTGTAACGTATCTCATCCTGTATCCACGCGAGGAGTCGTGGATCGAGATCGCCATTTTGCTGAACAACACGGATCACAAATTGCCTGCAGGCAGCATTGTAAATCTTTACCTTTTTAAGGTAAAAACTCGCATCTCCTTCGATTAGTACCTGTTGCACGTGGGATTGAAGGCTTTGCCTCAAGTTGGTAATATCCAACAGCAATTGGTTTTCAGAAGATACCTCGCTGATATGGTTCATCTGTATCCCTGCTGCATTAAAATTCTCCACTTTGACCGTAATGGTTTCTCCAGGCTTTATAAAAATTGGAAAGGAAGTATTCTCATAAACCAATGAGCAAAAATGTGGCTGTTTTGATTTGAATGAAAAACGAAATTTACCAGAATTGATACGCTCAGGTGTAATCCTTTTAGGAAAAGATAAAATGGAATCCTGGAAGTAAATCAATAGTTCAAACCTGTTTGCTTCCAAGTCCTCTACAAAACAATCAATGGTCAATCCATCCTCGACAGAATAACTTTGTGTAGATTTATCAAGGTCAAGCAAAGTACGTTCATTTGACATTCTCGTTTGATAATCAATGGAATATGACCATGACGAAGAAAGCATAATGTTGTCCGAGCCCCAAAAATCATCATCCACTTCATTTAGAATTTCTTCAAAAGCAAATGCACGGGAACTGATAACAAGCTCTTTACTGTATGTTGAACGCTTTACTTTGTCCTCCACTATTGTTGTAATGTAATACATCGAAACCAACAATGGCACCGAGGTTTTTTCATGAATATAGGAAGACCGTACAATAGCACTTTGCAGATACCACTTTGCGCCTTTACGAAAATATCGGACATCAAATATCCTTTCTTTAAGAGTAAGTCCAGCATCTGCAAAGTTCCGGTTGAATGTTTCAAGTGCCTCAGGAGTGTATTCATATGTAGCGCGCACTATAGCAAAGCTTCCCTGCTCTATGTACAACTTTCCCTGAAAAAGTGGACCTGCTTCTTTATCCTTAGGACTGAACTTCACGACGTAGATAGTCTTACTTTTAAGTATGTCCTTTCTTTCAAACTCAAAACCACATTTATCAATGAATTCACTGGAATATAAAAAAGCTGGGTCCCTTATCACATCCAGTTTAACAGCGGCGTAAGCCCCTTGCGTTATTAAAGGCAGATCATAAGTCACCCCATTGAGATGTATTTCATAATTTAACTTTTTACGATACCCTTTCTTAATAGCTACAAGATCATTTTGCAAAGGTGAAGGCGCTCTTTTTACAGTGCCTTTATATACGCGCATAATTCCTTCAGCCAAAAGCAAGTCCTCTCGTGTATCTTTTCTAACTACGTGCTCCCTAAGAAAACCCTGAAGACCATACTTCCTGGTGTCATAGTTTTTATGGATGGAGAGAATCGCCTGACGCACAGCTTCTTTTCCGTCAACAGCTGATACTTCTGCCGTGGCAAGTAAATAAGTGGCAGGAAGAAGACGAACAGTCAACGATCTATCCCTGGACAATGCTTCATCAAAAACATTCACATAAGAGGTATATCCCATACAATTGAAGGACAGCGAATCTCCAATGCTTGAAGCCGCAATCTTGACAACAAACTCTCCCTGCTCATTACTCACGGTACCTTCCTTACCTGCGGCCCAAGAAACATGTACAAATGGTACAGGTTCACCTGTTTGATGATCTAACACCTTTCCTGTAATTTTATACGTATGAGATTGCGAAAACAGCAAAGCGGGGAAAAGTAGTAGGAGAATGAAGGAGGTATGATACTTGAAAGTCTTGTCTCTTTGCATAACGTGTCCTTTTAGGCAAGGTGCTAAAGTTAGGGAAGACCTAGTCAAGGTTTCGGTGTACAGCGTAATGACTCAAATAGGAATCCTATCAACCCTTCTCTGTAAAAATAAAAAATCCTGAGGAAAAAATTCATATTCCAAAAAATCATCCCTATGAGATTTAACTTTGTCTCACCCTATTGTAGGAAGGTCCTTAAATTCAACCCCCGTTATTTCTGCAATCTCAAAGGAGCTTCTTAGTCTTTCCGATGCGATGTATATTCTTTCTATATCATCTAAAACAAAAAGGTCTTTTTCAATTACACTGTCCTTGATATATAGGTCTTTCACCCTTGCACTTTTTAGTTCAGAATTTTTTATAGAAAAATTTTCATATCGCCATTGTCTATAATGATTGTAATCATCAAATTTAATTAACTCATTAGTTACAGTAAAACCCTTTACAATCGAAAAAGTAGTCTTACCCCAATCTATGTAGCATTGATTTCGGAACCAATGAAAATAAATACCGAAATAAGATTTATTCATGCTTCTCCTCTTATCGTAAACATTTGTTTGGAAGACCGAATGATAGTCTAAATTTAACTTAGTTAACAAGCTGTAAACACGTTCACTAACGGTTAACATCCTTCCACTCCACGCAACTACATTCAAAAAATCCGTGTACTGACTCTTTGGGCTCAAACAACAATCAGGCAAAAAAAAATTCGGATGCGGAGTACCTTCCAGTGGGATTGTATAAATCCCCCCAGGAGCCCATGGGTCATAACCCTCCTTGTTTATTACAAGCTCCTCCACTTGTCCAATTTTATTTGGATTGGCTTTAAGTTGAAAAAACTTCATAGACTTGATTTTTTGTTGTAATAGACCGCGGTTAGAACAACGTCCCCGTTAAAACACCTACTTTGCTGCAAAAGTAACCAACAGTCAATTGAGCAGCAAAGTAGGTAAGCTTGATCAGTTTTAAAAGGATATTTTTGATTTCAATTGCACCATTAAAAATTATACCCAAGTCGAAGTTTTTTGGAGAAATTTCAGCTTTAAACTTCAGTAGAGATTGGGAGTTTGGCCGGCTTCGCCGCCCAAACCACTTCGTTTTGAGTATAGATGTTCTAGAATTGTAAATCATTGATCTTAACACCAGGGTTTGCATCTATTACGTTACTGATCATATTTTGAAGGTCTCGTAAAACCTGGCTTGCTACGTCAGGTGGGATAGCAGATTCTGATCCATATTGTGTAACAAGATTATTCCAACTAGAATTTAGATGTGATTCAACTTTTGCATCATAGGCAGGATGATTAGCATGAATACCATCTGGTATATCGAATCTGTACTTTTTGACAGCTTTACCATTCTTAATGTGGTTCATGTGGTATGGTACACTCTTTGCTTTTGCAGCCTGCTGGACTAGAGGATGGGTTGATTTACCCCAAGGAATGACATGATGAGCATCGAATGTCTGATCTGTTATTTCAAGAACTTTGCGTAAATCCCCTCTCGGGCCAAATTCGATTATTCCATTCACAAATTTCAACGAAAGTGTGACCGCTTTACCTGATGCAGATTTCATAGCAACGTAAGCTCTTTTGGCTCCAGTAGCAACCCATCCCGCCACTGGTATTGTTGCCGCAAAACTTAACGCTGCATTCACACCATCACCTTCGATTAAATAAAGCACGCCATTTAAAGCATCACATGGTTCGCCACCAGCAGGTATTAATCCACATAAATCAAGAAATGTATGCACTTCACCACTTATTGTGTTTTAGCCCCCTACCAAGTCGGACAGAGATTACAGATAAAAACTGTAATTTTTCGACATGAAGAAGCGCACATGGACCCAGGAAGAGAAACTGAAGATCATTGCTGAAGCCAAAAGCAATGGTGTTTCAGAGACCTTGGAGAAGTACGGCATCTATCCGGCCACCTACTACTCTTGGAAGAAGAAGCTGCTCATCGACGGTGAGGAAGGTCTTCTGGACAACGAAAAGCGGCGATTATACAAAAAGCGCATAGAGGAGTTAGAAGACCAGGTTAGACTTTATAAGCAGCTTTTGGCAGAGAAAGAACTTGAACTTGCTCTGCGGGATGAACTTCTCAAAAAAAGTATCCCCGGCTGAAAAAAAGGCGCTAGTCCGTCATTACATGGCAAAAGGATTAATCAGGGATAAGTGCCTGGAGATCTGTCAGATGAGCAAGCATAAGTTGTACTATCAAAGCAAGGGAAAAAAGCGTGGCCGTACTTCGAGCCAAAGCACCTTGCTTTGGAAAGCAGGGGAATGGCGAGAAGTGTCCAACGCAGAGGTTGTCACAGCCATGCACGCTGCCAATGAGGAGGCCGAAGAGGCGCAGGGATATCAGCGAATGTGTGCAGAATTGCAGTTGCGGGGCTTTCAGATTAATCGAAAGAAAGTATATCGGCTGATGAAGGAGAACAACATGTTACATCCAAAGCGCAAGGCAGGAGGTCAAAAGCATTATGTGTGCTATCGAATTGTGATGCCCGAAGAGCCCTTGCAATTGGTTGAGATGGATATCAAGCAAGTATAGATAGAGGGAAAAGTTGCCCGGCATTCATACTGAGTATCATAGAGGTATTCACCCGCACCATACTTTACTGGGGTGCTGGCTATCAGATGAAAAACCACCAGGTGCGCAGAGCCTGGCAGCAGGTTATAGAACATGTATTACAACCTTTGAAGCCTGCAGGTGAGAAACTCCACATTGAAGTACGCTGCGACAATGGCCCGCAATTCGTTTCCGACTAGTTTCAACAATTTCTACCTGCAGCAGACATTCACTCACCCCTATACTCCGCAAGGAAATGGGCATATCGAGTCTTTTCATGCGATTTTGAGCAAGGAACTGGACGGCATGCATTTTGACAATCTGGAAGAACTTGGAACGAACTCTTAAATCATTTCACATGCATTACAATTACAAAAGAGTGCACAGAGGCTGTGTGATGTCGCCACCCGGCACCTTCTGGAAGCAATGGAGCCTGGGCAATATAGAGCGCATAGTTATTGACCAGGCAAATCGCAAAGTAAGATTCAAGCTGAAAGAGCCCAGATGGAAAACTGGAAAAGTTCAACCAGCGGGTAATGAGAGCCAGAGGGAAGCTGTGTCGCAAGACAAATTTACAGCGCCTTTAAAAAAAATTTTCTAACCATCTGTGATTTGGTTGGATTAATAAGAAGCCAAACCAACATGTGAACGACATTATCAACCAATTCATTTAAAGTAGCTACGAGATGTTCAATTTTCAGCTTAGTAGCGGGTTTGTAATTCCCAGTTTGATTACAAAACTTAGAAAGTGGGCAGCAACTGACGATGAGATATCCACTTTGCTAAAAAAGCTTTCAACTTTTGAGGTAATATCCAATGTAGATATTGGAAAGGAACAGAAAAATGGTGTTGAACTTTTCTATGTTCTTCATAATCAAATTGTACGTGGAGAACCTACTTTCTTGTTTTTAGACATGGAAAAAGAGTTTGCCCGTAAGGTTGGGTACCTTGAAGAGAAGGAGATGTACGGAGAGCTGGATCATGTATTTACAGGAAACAATCAGCTGGTTGAACATTGTTGGAAAGCTTTACACTACATTGATCCAAGAATTAATCGACACAATGCAAAACTTGAATACCTGGCAAGTTGGGAACGTTTGGATAGTCATTGCGAAGAAAACTTTATTTACTGCGAAATCCCCGACAAGTTATTCCAGGGAGAAGGAGACTTTCTGATCCAGCTATTTCAGCCCCAACGCAGCTTAGATTCTATGATTGAAGATATAAAAGTTAGAAAAAGATTGAACCAATTGTTTAAGGATCAGAGGGCTGATTTCGTTCTGGAATTTCCATATGTTTCTAAGGAGAATGAAAAAAGAGGAATCTGTCTTGAAGTGGATGGCCCCCATCACCTTCAAGCTGACCAAAAAGATCTCGACCGATTAAGAGATAACGCCACCTTGGATGCCGGTTGGCATCCAACGGTTCGCTTTCCTGTTCACTCATTCGGGGATATATCCCACCGACAAAAGTTTGCTCAAGTGCAGAGGCTACTTGAAAATGACGCTATCAGAGTGCTAAAAGCCAACTTCGATCAGCCTCTATATAATTCTGCTGAAGGCAGGGCAGCTTTGCAACTCTCACTTAGCCCATTCGCCATTGCAAGAGTTCAGTTGGTAATTTTGAAAGCTATCATCTCCGGCATTTTAACATTAGACACTAAAGAATGGAATATAGGTATTCTTGAGCAGGATGTTCCTTGCGGTCATTTGGCAGTGGATGGTTTGAAAGAAATGTTCGGTCACCTAACAATGCTGGAAAACAAAGGGATGAAACTCCCTGAAATAAATTTACAGGTATTTTGTACACCTGAATTTAAAGATTTTGAACTCAACAGTGAACTCCCCGTCTCCACCATTGACAATTACCAGCATGAAGGCAAGAGCTTTGATATGGTGGTCGATGTCAGTGTGCTTAAACGGGCAGGTTTTAATGTTTCAGATAGACCACTCAATGCAAAATCATACATTACAATTCGTTCCTCACACACAATTGGCCAGCGAACTCCTTTCCTTTGCGGAGAAAGGATCAAATACCGTTCCCTTGTAGAATATGGAACTAAGAAACCAATACCCGAAGCAGAAAATGCCATCACCTTTTTTCTTCGAAACATATTTCGTAAAAAGGAATTCCGGGTCGGACAGTTACCGATTCTGCACTATGCCATGAAAAATGAAACGGTTATCGGACTATTACCGACAGGTGGTGGAAAATCCCTCACATACCAAATTGCAGGCCTTTTGCAACCTGGCATCGTATTGATTGTCGACCCAATCAAGTCGCTAATGAAAGACCAGGTGGATGGTCTTCACAAAGTTGGCATTACTCGCACAGTTTTTATTAACTCCTCGCTTAAGACTTATGAAGATCGAAAACAGGCGTACCATCAGATGAAAAGTGGAACTGTGCAATACTGTTTCGTTTCTCCGGAGAGATTACAGATGAGGGAATTCAGGAACTACCTTCAAGAGATGTACGAAGAAGGCAAGTTTTTCACATATGCTGTCATTGACGAAGTCCACTGTGTTTCAGAGTGGGGTCACGATTTCCGAACCTCTTATCTTTCACTCGGGGAAAACCTGCTCCGATATTGCAAACCAAAATCAGGGAAAATATCGCTCTTTGGACTCACTGCCACTGCCTCTTTTGATGTGCTTGCCGATGTGCAAAGGGAACTCTCCGGGACCCAATCCAAGGCTGAAATCCCGGATGAAAACATCGTCAGGCATGAAACCACAAATAGGGACGAAATTCAGTACATCGTAGATCCGATTGAGATCACAGAGGAAGAAATCAAAGAGATTGCAAATGACTCGACTGCCGATAATTTTGAAATGAAACTAAAAGCCTTACTAGGGGTGAAAAAACAGATTAGAACTAACCAATGGATAGGTATAGTCAGTGAAAAACTTGCAGCATTTAATAATAATCCAGAGACAATAGTCAACAGTGACCTCATTCAGTTGACTTATGATACGGACAAGTTACCCGATGTGAATCAGGTGTTCAACAAAATCAAGCTCCCGCAAGAACGTCTGAACAACTTTTGGAATACAAATGGCTTAGAATCTAATGCAGGTCTGGTCTTCACACCTCACCGCTCCTGGTATTTCGGCGTGACGGACAAATACTCCAAACCGGAAAGAGGAGCAGGGGTATATGACTTTTTGCAAGAATGCAATCCTCATCTAAGATTTGGTACTTACATAGGAACCAGTGACGACTTGGATGTTACTACCAGCCATATTATCGAAGAAGATAACAGCCGTAATCAGGACGAATTTCAGGCGAATAAAATTAATGTTATGGTGGCCACAAAAGCCTTCGGTATGGGAATTGATAAGCGAAACATTCGATTCGTTATTCATATCAGTTACCCCGGCTCGATCGAAAGTTACATCCAGGAAGCTGGCCGATGCGGAAGGGACGGTAAACTTGCCGTAGGTATAATTCTTTTTAACAAGCAAGAATTCATCAACCCTCATGATAGAAATAAGTTCAAACCTGACTTTGATATCCAGCAGTTCTTTCATTTTAACAGTTTCAAAGGGCCTTACAAGGAGAAAGCAGTTCTTTACGAACTCCTAACTACTGTTCAGCACCCGCCCAAAACCAATGCGGACAATCTGGGAATCCTGCTTGTACAAAGAGTCGGTGATTACGGCGAAGACGTTGTATTCAAAATTCGGTTTTCTCCAAAATATAATTACCTGTGGTTGAATGACCAGGATGGAAACACATATGGCAACATCAACCTGAATGATAATTCTATTGACACTTCTAAAGCGACAGTACCGGTTGATATCGCTGAAAACTGCTTGGAACATCTGCTCAGCCTCTTCCAAGAGCATGTTCCCCCCGGATTGAATTCTGCCTATCTGCAAAACTGGTTTAACCAGAAATACAGCAATATCCGGCAACCCGGTATTGAAACCCTACTGGAAGAAAAAGAAATTGGGGACACCTTCACTATGACCATTCCTTTCGAAAATGACCAAGACAAGGTCATCTCTACCGTCACAGAGTATTGCCAGCTACTTGATAAGTGTATTTCCTCTTGGGTAGTTAATAAATATTTCGATTTCCAAGTGAATGTGTTTCTCAAAAACCTTGGCAGTCACTATAAATGGGCCGATTGGGAAGAAAAAGTGAGTGAAGCTGCACAAAAGCTGGGCATCGAGAGCAAACAATTTTTGGAAAGGTTAGCTTTCCGCATTGGTGGAAAAAGAAACAAGGTTGATACCGAAAAGGCGCTTTATCGCCTATCTCTAATCGGTGTTATCGATGAATATACAGTAGACTTCAGAACCAAGACCTTCGAGCTATCGATTACCAAAAAAACAGAGGAAGAATACTATGAACACCTACGGTACTACCTCGGAAAATTTTACGCAAAACGCAAAGTAGAGGCGATAATTGAGGGCATTCCTAACCGGAAGGGTGAAACTGCAATCCAACGCATCCTGAACTTCCTCATCGAGTTCATCTACGAGGAAATCGCCCGAAAACGGTACATGTCTATCCACGCAATGGAGGAACTCTGCACCATCGGCCAAGAACAGGGCAATATTGAAATGAAATCCTTCATACACCTTTATTTCAATTCCAAATATGCCCGAAAAGGATATTCCTTGACGCTAGATGAGGAGACTGTCTCCACTTATCGGTGCTTGAGATACCATAATACAGGTGATGATACTTACAATATTTCACTGCTAGACTGGTCCGAGGAGGGCAAACAAGCAGAAATTGACTGGGTATTCGACTTCATGCAACTGATGCTCGACGATTACAACAATTCCCAGATTGACAACCTGAAACACCTCAGGGGCGCTTGCACCCGTCTATTAATCCTGAATCCCGACAATTTCTCTTTCAGGCTTCTTAGGGCCTACTCTAACATCATGCTTTCAGAGAGAAGGCCTGAAAGCCAGCTCAATATGTTGCCCGTATTCGAAGACCTGCGAATTGGCTTTGAACATTACGCCAATACCGTTTCTTCCCGAAGGTCACTCTTCAGCGCCATTACAGCGTGTGAAGAAGCCATCATACTACAAATTGACGAGAGTAACGAAGGAATGATAAACGCTGTCCGGGAACTTTTCCAAAATATTGCCTTCCTTTTTCACACGGTCTTTGCTAAAAGCTTCAGCAACACCATTTCAAATCAACTAAAACCACTGTTCACATGAACGACAAAATGAACACCGCTTTGGCTGAGTTACAGGATTCCCTGCTTGAAATCAATAGCTGGGTTGAGTTGATTAAAAACTCGGAGCGGGCTGCAGTAAGTGCTATCGAACAGGCAGCTCGCAGTAGCCAGGGAATCCAAGATCTAATTATCCGGCTTCAGAGAGACGCTGAAAACACCCAACAGGCTATCAGGAGTACCTCCCAACAGACACATGCTGCGATTGAAAAGCAACTTGACGCCTACCGGGAACTTGCAGGTGAAACCTCCGCCCTAGTCGAATACCTAAAAAGCGTCAACTTTCCAGCCCGGCTTGACAAAATAGATACTTCCGTAGCGTCTATCAACACCGGAATCGTAAACCTCTCCGATAAGCTGGACCGGGTGAAAGACCAGTTTATCATAAAACTGGATACCGACCTCCAGGAAATAGAACAACGACTAAAAGCAAGCCAACAGCAGGTGGAGCAACAATTCAAAATCATACAACGAAAACAAAACACTTGGTTTGGATTGCTGACTCTCATTCTGATCATCCTACTCGGAATGACAATCTATCTCATTACGAAATAAATATTACTATACTCAATGGCCCGTAAAATTTTAGCCATCTAAGCGACAGCCTTGACTCCTAAATATCGGTTATAGTAAATACCTGGATGGTTTTTCAGCGGGCCTATTTGGCGAAAGATAGAGCAGATCGAGGTGAATGGCAGAGGCCGAGGGGATGGCTGGGGGGTGTCAGTGCTTGCTAATGGAATCCGATCAGGCAATTTTTTATAAAGGATTAAAGAATAAAACATCCACCACCCCCTCCCCCGCCAACCATCCCCCGTCCAGGCGGCCTGGAAGTTGAAGCCCTCGGTGATGGGCAGTTCCCTCACCCTCAAGTTTTCCAGCTTTTTTTGAGTGTATCGCCCATTGAGACACAGATGAGAGGGGTTTCTATTCGGTGGATCAATGCGCTGTCGTCTAATTGCCGTTTCATTCCACCACAAATTTTTCTGTTTTCACTAGGCGCTCACCCTCAAAGCATTGTAGAAAATATACGCCTGGCTCGTATTCCCACACCGGGATGATCAAAGTAACGTCCCGCTGTTTTGTTTCGAATGATTTGAGTGTTTTGCCTTGCAAATCTGTCACTTTAAATGAAGCGCCTTTGCCATCCGCTGAATAATACCACACATTCAGGAAATCTGAGGCAGGATTAGGATAGAGCGTAAGCCTCACGTCCCTTTCCCTGTTTTCTTCGCTGGCATTCACCAAATGACACCCCGGCACTAGACAGCCATACTCGTCCACTTTCATGATCCAGCCGGGAGCAGTTTGGCCCAGGTTGAGCGTAGTGCCCACTATCACATACCCGCCGTCGGGTGTTTGTTTGAGATCGTAGGGCGTAGGGTCAACATCTACTCCATCGAAGATGGTATAGTACCGTGCCCAAAGGCTATCCCCTTTTGGCGACACTTTAACTATCCAGCTACCAGACATCGGCTCCGGCCCGGATACATCGTCAGCTACCTTGCCTACTGCTACGAAGCCACTGCCGTCTGCAGAGGCGACCATTTCGACCAACCCGGTCTGGGTAGTGGGAAATACGCCCCGTAGCGGCGTACTCCAGACTACATTCCTGTCTGCATCCAATTTGAAGATCATGGCGTCCCAATTGATGTAGTGCAATGTGGGATGCACCGGGATTTCAATCCCTATGCCACTGGCCACTACCAGGCCGCCGTCAGGGGTCTTGATCATGGCTTTGGCTTCGTCTTGCAATTTGCCTGAAGGGGAAAGGTATTGCCAGATGACTTCGCCGGTACTGTCGGTTTTAATGATGTAGGTGCGGCTGGAGAAATTTGTGGATGTTAGGTTTAGGTTATTTCTGTCAGCACCTATGATGAACCCGCCATCATTATCTAATATAACCGACCGGGCAGTTTCCTGGAATGCCGTGCCGTAAGCTTTATAGTGGAGAATATTGTATTCTGAGTCTAAGATCAAAAGAGAAATGTCGAAGTCATTGTATGCAAGCGATTCATGACCTATCAAAATGATAAATCCTCCGTCCGGTTTTATTCTAACCGCTTTTGGAACAAGCCAGGTTTGTTTAGGATAAAGGATGCTGAGGTATTCTTTTGTCAAAATAGTGTCCCCCTCCTGATTGTACAAATAGAGAATTGCTCTTGCATAAAAGTCATCTTTTATTCCAACATTGACAAGATTGCCTTGGGCCGTACTAAATAAATCTCCGAGATCATTAAAGTATAAAATATCTGGGTGTTTAATAACTTTTAGCAATAGCAATTCACCGTTTAGGTCAATTTTCCCAAACATGGCTCCAGTTCTCAATGGTGATATGGTATCTACAAATGTTCCTGTAAAATAGTAACAACTGTCTGTTGGTAATACTGCCGTAAACCTTACCAAAGGGAAATCAGTATAAATCAGTTTGTGAAAAGTATTTTGCCCCTGCCCGTGAATAAAGTTGAGTAGAATCACCAG